>DAHVEJ010000052.1 GCA_027313145.1 Phycisphaerales bacterium
ACTGCAGATGAAGCTGCCAAACCTGTGAGTTTCGTATAACAAAATCCGTTGGCGTTAAAAGAAAGGGCACGGGTACGGCAACGTTAGCTTTGTCGTGGAAGCGTTTATGATCTGCAACTAACGCACGGTACTTCGCCGGGCGATCTATTTCGAGATCGGTAACGGTTGTAAGTAGCGGTGTATGGCATCAAGAGGAGATTGTTCGATTATGGCTTTAAGAAAACTCGTTTTCATCCCGTGCCTTTTGGCTTTCTATATGATCGTTACGGCACCTATGGCGTGCCGGGCTCAGGTAGCGGCATCAGGCAACGTTGCCAAAAAAAGCGAGGCCGGTACCGGTCCATTCCAAGCCGGAGATGTGCAGGGTTTGTCGGCAACATTCAGAACAATCCACCGCCGAATCCGCAATGCCCTCGTGGAGATCAGGGCGGTTGGTATCACAAAGACGGTCCGCAAAATCATCACCACAACGACCCGCGAACTGCCGCACCACGCTGCCCCCAAGAGCACGATCAAAACCAAGACCGTCACCACCGTAGTGACCACCACCAATGTGGGCAGCGGGGTTATTTGCAGCACACGCGGATATATTGTCACCAACGACCATGTGGTTTTCCATGCCAAAACCATTTCCGTGATTCTCGCGGATCGTAGAACGTATCCCGCCCGACTTATCGGTGCTGACCCGGAGGCGGATATTGCGGTGCTGAAAATTACCGCACCGTTTCTTACTAGCGCCCGGTTCGGCCATTCCAGCATGTTGCATGTGGGGCAATGGGTCTTGGATTTTGGCGCACCATTTCAACTGGCTCAGAGTATGACCCAGGGAATTATTTCCGCGTTGCATCGGCGCAACAATCACGTCACCTCCGCCCAAGACCCCCAGATCAAATTATTGTCCCACGAAGATTTTATCCAGGTGGATAGTCCCTCGGATCCGGGAAGTTCCGGCGGCCCGCTGGTAAATCTCCGCGGGCATGTTGTGGGCATTAATGAATCCATCAAATCCGGAGGCGGTGGATCCTTCAGCGGCGTCGGGTTTGCCATTCCCGCGCGCGAGGTGGTCTATGTGCTCCACCAAATTATTAAAACCGGTCACGTTAAACATGGCCATCTGGGCATGGGTGTTACAGAAAAAACGATTATCACCGAGTCGGCGGCTAACAAAATGCCGGCAACCGGGTTGTACGTTGACGCAATAAGCGCGCATTCCGCCGCCGCCCGGGCGGGCTTAAAAATCGGAGATTTGATTGTCGCTATCAATGGCAGAAGTGTTTACCGCGTAGCTCAACTGCGCAACCGCGTGGCCTTCAGCGCGCCGGGCACACTGCTGAATCTGACCGTTTGTCGCAACAATAAACGCGTGATTATTCAGGTGCGCACCGGGGCCAGAGACGAACGTCGAATCACCAACTCGCCATGAAGTTCGGAATGCACCGGCGGCAGCAGCGGATCGTCCATGCGTTGCAGCATCGTGCGAAGCGCCACCGCTGCCACGCCAACGGCAGGCTGCCGAATGGTTGTAAGGGGCACCGGCAGATGAGCGGACATGGGCAGATCGTCAAAGCTTCCCATGCGAAGTTGTTCCGGAATTTTAATTCCCGCATCCAAAGCAAATCGCATCACCGAAGCCGCTCGCGAATCGCTGACCACAAGGACCGCATCAGGGCGGCGCTGCTGCAGGGTTTTAACTACGAATTCACGATCAAAGAGATTTCCTCGACGCACCGCCCCGGCCTCCGCGCGAAGCCCCTTGGCCTGGAGGGCCCTCAAAAAGCCGTCAATGCGCGATTCTTGCGTAGGCACGCGGGTCGTATGGGCGAGAAAATCAATGCGCCGACATCCCATGTCAATAAAGTGCCGGGTCAAGGCGAATCCCGCCTCAAAATTGTCAATTCCCACGAGATCAACGCGGCTTAATTCCGGATAACGGACAATGTCACGATCGATGAGAACAACGGGTATTCCCGCTGCCTGAAAATCCTGTACTACCGCCGCCGTGGGTGAGCTAAACTGGTCCGCCAAAATTTCCTGCGGCATAAGAAACACGCCCGCCACGCGCCGATTGATAAATTCATCGGCAATAGCGCGGTAGCGGGTTGCAACCCCTGACTCTCCAGGGTCTTCGCTCCAAGAAGGGTCCTGCGCAAGTACAAAACTGTTGTCCATGGCCGCCCGCCGGGCCAGTTCCTTGCCGATCGTATCACATACGGTCTGCTCCCGATGCTGGCTGGCCAAACCGATGAGTATGGCACCGAAGGTAAGAGATCGTCGGGGAGGCACCGCTATAACCGTTGATCCGGCTTTACCATGGCGGCGTATGAGGTTTTCCTTTACCAGCCGCCGAATGGCACCGCTGGCAGTAGGCCGCGAAAGGCCAAACTGCGCCGCCAATTCCCGTTCCGTCGGAATGCGCTGATGAATTGGAAATCGACCGGTTTCAATTCCCCGGCGTACAAAATCATACAGGCGATCGGCCTTGCTTGAATCTCGCACAATTTCACCCGCAACACCGCTGGCAACGGACACCGTTGATACATCAGATCGGAAGCACGTTCCAATCCAGCCGACTAAACCTGTTTCATTTGCATAATTTCTTCCGCAAGCACTTGATAATCCGCGGCACCGGCGCAGTTGGGCGCGTAATCAAAAATGCTTTTATTGAAACTCGGAGCTTCCGCCAGTTTAATATTCCGGCGAATGTGCGTGTCCAATACCACAGCCGTACTCCAGGGCTGATTGCTGTCCCGACCGGCGTTAAGAAATTTCTCAACTTCTTCGGTCACTTCACCCGTAAGGCGCGGGGCGGATTCATATTGGCAGAACAGAATCGCACTGATGCGCAGGGCGGGGTTGAGTCTTTCGCGCACCATGGAACACGTTTCCAATAATCGGGCCATTCCCTGCAACGCCAGAAAATGCGCCTGCAGCGGGATAATAACCTCCGTCACCAGGCACAACGCGTTTACGGTTAACAGCCCCAGGCTCGGCGGGCAGTCAATAAGTAAAAAATCGTAATCCAACGCCTGGGCGACGGCCATTTTGCGAAGTCGTGATTCACGCTCCGGCAGATTGACCAATTCCACTTCCGCCCCGGCGAGGTCCGGCGTCGCCGGAACCACCCACAGTTTATCCGCCACCGGATACAGGGCATCCGCCAGCGGCAGTTCCTGACACAGGACATCATAAACGGAATGCTTCACCCTGTCGGATTCCAAGCCAAGATGAAAGGAGAGATTGGCCTGTGGATCCATATCAATCAGGATCGTCTTTTTCCCAACCGCCGCCAAGGCTGCCCCGAGGTTTACCGTGGTGGTAGTTTTGCCCACGCCACCTTTTTGATTGAATAAAGCAATCGTTCTCATATACATCGCAGTGTATCCGATTCCGTCCAACTGCGAAACAGCCCTTCTTTTGGCTGCCCTTCTTTTGGCCTTACGGATAATCCTGTCCGGTGGGCCTTATAACCAGTTCGTTGAGATGTACGTGCGGGGGTTGGCTGACGATAAAACCGATGGCTCGGGCCACATCTTCGGCGGAGAGCACTTTGCCGAACCGGGCGATGGATTTGTTGAAGTTTTCATAGGTGTATCCGGCAACTTCCTGAAATTCGCTTTCCACGATGCCCGGCTTGACGGTCGTAACACGCACGGACCGGCCGGCAACTTCGCGACGTAACGATTCAGCAATCGCGGCGACGGCCCATTTGGTGGAACCATAAAACCCGCTGAAGGGAGAAATATTGTGGCCGGATACCGAGCCTAAAACCACAATATCTCCGGACTGTTTTTCGACCATGATTTTGGCGGCGCTGCGCATCAAATAGGCCGCCCCGAGCACATTGAGTTTGTACAGGGATTCCCATTGCGTTTGATCGCTGGTCAATACACCGCCAGCCAGACCGCGACCGGCATTGACGATGACAATATCAAGCTGACCGGTCCATTGCATGGCCTTGGAAAGCAACTGATCGATATGGGCTTGTTCTCCGGCATCGCCGGCCAGCACCAAAGCTTTTCCGCCGGCGGCGAGAATTGCTTCAGATAATTCCGCCAGGCGATCGGCACGCCGGGCGCTAAGGACAACGCCCGCCCCGCGCCGTGCCAGTTCCAGTGCTGTCGCCCGGCCGATACCGGCACTGGCACCGGTGATAATCGCTGTTTTGCCATTGAGTGGTTGTGTCATAGTAAGTCCTTTATCGGTGGGTAATCTTCAGCAGCGCCGCCGCCGGCGCATTGTTATTCTCATCCGGTTGATTTTTTTGCCGCAGATTGTAACTGATCCACCACAGCGCACCGTTGCGGCTTTCCGGCGCGGCAGAGTTTTAAATCCGCCGCCAGAACTTTTTCCAGGCGCTGAAGTTCACTGATTTGCGATTGCACCTTTTTCAAACGATGCTCAATAAGTGCGCCCACGCGACGACATTGTGATGCGGCACCAAGGCCAGTTGGAACTTCCAGCATGACGCGGATGTCGTTTAGTGATAATCCGGCGTTATGGGCCAGTTTAATAAATCGCAGTCGCTCCAGAGAGCTTTGGTCATACCAGCGGTAATTACTCATCGTGCGGCCCGCCGGCACAATAAGCCGCTTGCGTTCATAGAATCGTATTGTGGTCGTTGGTAAGTCCGCAGCCTTCGCAAATTGACCGATGTTGTAGCGCACGTCTGACATCAGCAATAATCATACCAGCCAAGAGCCTTCCCGCGTAATGTCCGGGTCAAGGCCGCACGCCTTCGACAGTTACGGGGAAATTACGGACCGCGTATCGGGGCATTTTTCGCCGCTGAGATCAATGTTGTTTTATATCCGATACCGCTGATGCGTTGGGCAACGCTTTGTGGGTCAAAGCCGGCGACGGCCCGCACTTGAGCGGTGCCATGCTGATACGAGACGATGGCTTTTTTTACGCCGGGCATTTTGGCAATCGCCGCCTGCAAACCGTCGGCACATTCCTGACAGTCCATGCCCTTAATCTGATAGGCATAAAGCCGAAATTGGGTCATAGGGGCGCTGGTGGCATTGGCGGCCATCGTCTTGGCGGAGGGCACTTTTGCCACGGTCTGTGCCAGCGAACTGGAATTCACTGATGTTTTTTTGCCACCCGCGCCCATGGCTTGCAGCAGCGGGGCGCTGTAATAGGGGAACGTGGCAAACACCAGCACCAGTGCGGCGGAAACCCATAACATCACACGGTTGAAACGTGCCAGACCACTTGGAGCACAGGCTTCACCCGGTGCGCAACTCGCCTTCCGGCGGTAGCTAAAGTAAAAGCCAAGACACAGGGCCGCGACGGCGATTGTAACAAATATCCACCGTGCGCCGACAATAGACTTGGACAGCCCCGCAGCCGATACGCCAAGCCCCAGTAGCGCCAACGGCAACCAGCAGCAGGCGGAAGAAAGTACGGCCGCCGCAATGGCCACCGCTCCGGCGGACCAGGTTTTCGGCGCGTTCCGGTCCGAATTCGTCCCGGGCACTGCTGTCTTCGGTGAGCAGCAATTTTCACCCGTGTTATCAGATTGATTATGCGTGTTCATCATGCACCTCTTCGTAAAAATACTATTTATGTGGCACAGCAACTTAATTGCGCCACATCCTTACCAAAGGTAATCGCCGCCAGTTTGATTCCTTCGCCCAAGGTCAAATACGCATGGAAACTGTTGCGCAGTTGCGTGACCGTAATGCCGAATTTAATTGCCATGGCCAATTCCATCAGCAATTCCGAACCTTCCGGAGCCAGTATCCGGGCACCCAGCAGCAAATCGGTTTTCTTATCGCGAATCAGTTTGATCAGACCACGCGTGTCACGGGCGGCAATAGCGCGTGGCACATAGCTCAAGGGCAATGTGGCAACCTCAACATCATGGCCTGCCGCAACAGCCTGCCGCTCATCCATGCCCACACCGGCAACCTGCGGATCGGTAAAGATCACCCATGGCAACGCGGTATAATCCGCCACCCGATCCGCTTTAGTTAGCATATTTTCTACCGCTAGCGCGCCTTCGTATGCCGCCGTGTAAACAAACATATTCTGTCCCAGCACATCCCCCGCAGCCCAAACGCCGGGCAACGTGGTTTGCAACGTTGGACTGACTTGAATATAGCCGCGGTCATCAAGCAACACGCCGGCATTTTCCAAGCCCATATTACCGGTGTTGGGTCTACGACCGGTGGCCACAAGAATTTGCGAGGCGGTGAATTCCCGACTTTTACCATTGACTTTGGCCACTACAACAACGCCCTGCTTCCCACGATGAACGCGTTCAACGGCAACAGCGGTGAGAATCTCCAAGCCTTCCTCCGTGAGGTAGCCCGTCAACGCGTTGGTGATATCCTCCGATTCTGACGGCAATATACGATTCGACCTCTGCAGCACCGTTACATGGCTGCCCAACCGCGCGAACATCTGAGCGCATTCCATCGCGATATATCGTCCGCCCAGAACGATCAGCGACTCCGGCAGAGTTTCCAATTCAAACGCCGATTCATTAGTCAGATACCCCGCTTCAGATAGCCCCGAAATATACGGTATCGCGGCGGTAGCGCCGGTTGCTATAAGAACATGTTCTGCTGACAGCCGCATGTCACCCACCTGCACGCTATGCGCATCAAGCAGCTTGGCGTGCCCTTTGACCAACCGCACCTGCGGCAAATCCTGGATCACGTTCACATATTTGGCCTGCCGCAGTTCAGCAACCAGTTGACGCTTTTCTTCAATAACGGCGGAAAAATCCGTCAGTATCCCACTGGTCTTAATGCCGGCAAAGGGATTGTGTGTCGCGCGATGCAGTGACTCCGCAGCGCGGATCAGGGTTTTGGAAGGAACGCAGCCGACATTCACACACGTACCCCCCGTCGGCAAGCCATCATTAATGATGGTGACTTTTTTAGCCCCAAGGTCCACCGCGCGCGTGGCGGCTGAAAATGCGGCGGATCCGCCGCCGATAACAATCAATCTTTCAGCGGAATCTTCGCACGCGCCGTTACCACAGCAAGAAATCATATACACTCATTTCTCCGCACAATCGGCGGTATTCAACTTAGCAATTCAAACTCGCCGGAACCGTGCAGGCGTAGCGACGTACGCCCCTGCACGGTTGCCCGGTGAAGCATTGATCCCGGCTTGTACCCAAATAATCCTCATTCCAGATAAGCCGGGAAAGCCCGGAATTTGGATCACTGTGTAATTCTACACCTTGCACTTAGGTGAAAGGTCAAGTGAATTGTCTTTGGCGCAAGAATCCCTCGGCGGTGGGGCGACTTGCAATCCTCCTCCCTCCAACGACTGGCAATATCCTGGCTTGGAATACGGACAAGTTCTCAAAGCCCGCCGCTCCGCAGCCCGCCAAAGCGGACATTTTAACTTTGGTTAAGTAGCGGACATTTTAACTTTGGCTTGATAATGCGATTGCCGAACGCGATAAGCCGATATTTTCGCTGCGTGGACATTTCCCGCGGTCGGGTTCCGCAGAACGGAATTATTCCGCAGCGCGCGGCGATCTTACATTTTAATACGTCCGGAAAGAGCATCAGCCAAGATCGCCTTGTTGGCGTGTTCAATCTGCGCTCCGGCCGGCAGGCCGCGTGCCAGCCGCGTAATAATCACGCCGGAATTTTCCATACGACTTTGTAAATAGAGCGCCGTACCATCCCCATCCATGGTCGGATTTGTGGCGATAATAACTTCTCGAATCAGCGGATTTCCCGTCGCATCACGTTGATCTATTCGGGCGACCAAAGCGTCAATGGTGAGATTTTCCGGAGTAATACCATCGAGAGGAGCCAGGTGCCCCAGCAAAACGTGGTACACCCCTTTATAGGTGCCGGTGGCTTCTATTTGAAACAAATCCTTGGGTTGTTCGACAACACAAATCACGGATGTGTCGCGGCTGGGATTGCGACAAATTTCACACGGATCAGATTCCGTTAAGTGATAACAGATGCTGCAATGACGGACCTGTTGCTTAACAGCGCGAATTGCATCCGCTAATGCCAACGCATCTTCAGAACTGGCTTTGAGGATGTGAAAAACCATCCGCTCCGCGGAGCGACTGCCGACACCGGGCAATTGCCCCAGCATATCCATGAGTCGCCGGACGCTGGCGCTGTAAGCAATGGAATGGTCTGTCATGACGGCATTCCCATCATTTTTTGAATTCCGGACAAATCCATATCGCCGGCCACACCCTGCATTTCCTGCTGCACCCTATTGCGAACATTTACCAGAGCGTCATTGACGGCAGAGCGGGTTAAATCCGCCAGCACCGGTGCCTCCAGGCGCACGGCATCAGGCGAAAACTGCAATTCTATAATTTCCATACGGCCGTTGGCGGTGACAGTAATAATGCCGCCCGCAGCCGAGCTTTCAGTTTTAATATCGCCGAGTTTCTGCTGCACTTCCGCCATTTTAGTTTGCATTTCCCGGGCTTTGGCCATTAAAGGCCCAAGCTGGCCCAGAGATTTTAGCGAATCAAACATGGTTCCTCATTTCTAGATATTCTTCATGACTTTGCAATTCAATGATCCGAAGATTCCGAGCTGACTTCCAGCGGTTCCACATTCACAAGTTTTGCCCCCATTTTTTCCATTAACAGCTTAACGGCGGGCATGTCCTGGGCACGTTTCATTAGCTCCGGGGAAACGCGCGGGCTGGACACAGGGGCCGGACGAACCGGCGCGACTGCCTGGGGCGCAGCCATGGCGACCGGGCGCGCTGCAGCGATAATTTCCAGGCGACACGCTTTGCCCATTTTGGACGCAAAAGCCGTCTCAATCATGCGCATATAGCGATCACTACTAACCATTGTATGCGTGTGACCGGGCACTTCCAATCGTATTACACCTGTGCCGACATCCGCAGAGATAATGCGCGCTTGGCCATTAAGCAAATTAACCAGGGAGGCCCCCTGATTTTCCAGCAGATACGCTTCCACGGATTCCCACGTCAAGTTGCCGTCTTCAACCCTGGGCGTCACCGTGGCGGTCAGCGCGGGCGACTGCATCGGCGCAGGCGAGTCCGGCGGGGGTTCCGAAGCGGGCGAATTTGTGAGCTGGCGGCTTTGCGGTCGGGTGGAAATTGTCACGTGCGGGGAATCAGCCTGGGCTACAACGCTTGGTGAATCATTTTTTTTTTGCGCGTCCGGAGGCGGCAGTTGCCCTGATTCCAGTATCTGCCGGATACTGCTGAACTGCCCCGCCATAGCCAGTCGAACCATCAAGGCGTCAAATAAAGGCCGCTGCATGGTTGAGCCACGCAAAGAGCGTAGTGTCTGATCGCATAATGCAATATGATGCACCAGCAGCGAAGCCTCAAATGCGGGGGCGAGCTTTACCAGAGCGCCACGCCATTCACTCGGAATATCCAAAATTTCCGTTTCCGCCCCACACACACGCAGGATCATCAAATGACGCAACAGCTCTGTTAATTCACTAAGCACCTGCTCCGCGGACATGCCTTCCAGAAGCATCCGATCAGAAAGCTTCAGAACCGCCGCCGCATCCCCCGCCGCCATTGCCGCCGCCAAGTCCGTCATGTTGGCCAGAGATGGCTTACCCAGCAGATCATCCAGGAGCTTTTCCGTGATTCGTCCCGCGCCCAGGGACAACACACGATCCAGCAGTGAAAGTGCATCCCGCATCGACCCGGCGGCCAAAATCGCGATACGATGCAGCGCTGCTTTTTCCGCTTCGGCGTTTTCCTGCCGACAGATTTCCATCAAATGGTCGGTGATGCGGGCAGCGGGGATGTTTTTAAAGTCATAGCGCTGACAGCGACTTAAAATCGTGGCCGGAACTTTATGCACATCGGTGGTGGCAAAAATGAATTTTACATGCGGAGGCGGTTCTTCCAGGGTTTTCAGCAAGGCGTTGAACGCCGCCATCGACAGCATGTGAACTTCGTCAATAATGTATATCTTAAAGTTACTGTGGCTGGGCGTAATACCGGCACTTTGCCTTAAATCACGAATCTGATCAACACCGTTGTTGCTGGCTCCATCGATTTCAATAACATCAATATCTTCGCCGGCCGCGATGGCTTTGCAGGTCGGGCATTGGCCGCACGGCTGGCCACCGGCGGAATTCGGGCAGTTAATCGCCTTTGCCAGAATGCGGGCTGATGACGTTTTCCCAACCCCGCGCGTGCCGGTAAAGAGGAAAGCATGGGCCAAACGTCCCGTGGACACGGCGTTTTTCAACGTCGTGGCTATTGCTTCCTGACCAATGAGTTGGTCGAAGTTCTGCGAGCGGTACCGCCGGGCCAAAACTGTGTAACCTGCTGCCATGTACACACTATAGCAGTCGCTTTATTTTCCGGCCAGCGGCCACCTTCACGCCAAGACCACTTTCAGCGCCACCGCATAGTCCGGTGTGGGGCGGTACTTCGGCAATTCCACGCGTAAGCCCGTCGCGGACTGTTTCCAATGCAGTTTTTCCTCGGTGCCCAGCAATTGCACATGAGCAATTTTCCCGGGTTTGGCGGCGGAGGCCGTGCCCAAAGATTGGATTAAAAAGGCATCGTGCGGCCAGCCCAATACCAGGGCATAGACCACGGTATTGGCTTTATTACGGGTAAAGCGAATATCTTTAACGCCCATGCTGCGGATGCTGTTTCCCTGGAAGGAACCGGCTTTGATCATGTTGGGACCTTCGCCATACACTTTCCACGGTCGGGTGGAATAAATAGCTTCGCCATTCACCGCGAACCATTCGCCGAGCTTTTCGAGAATCAGTTTTTCTTTGCGATCAATGGTGCCGTCAGGCTTGCCGGGAATGTTGAGAATAAATGTACCATTCTTGCTGACGGTATCAATCATCCAGTGGATGGCCTCGCGCGGATGCATGTAGCCGCCATATTCGCCGGGGTGATCGAATAATGCGCGCAGATAATGCCATTGGCCGATGCAGGTTTCGGATTGCCAGGGGTAGGGCATAATTCCGCCGCTAAGCCCGCGTTCAATATCGGCTACCACGCTTTTAAGTAATTTTGGCGGGACATTTTTAATGTTGATCACCCCTTCCATTTTGCCGCCGTGGGTTTTCAGGTTGTGGTTATAAAAATAGGCACCAATGTTCATACCCGCCCAACCCAGCGGGAAAAGGGGATTATCAAAATAAAGTAAATCAGGATTGTGTTGATCCACTAAGTCACGGGTGCGGTCATAGAAATTTTTAACATAGGAAATATCGGGTAAGGCATTAAAGGGATGCTTGGCGTTGTAGAGCTGTTGGGGATCATAGCCTTCCCACCATTGGCCTTTGCCATCCGCTTTGGTCAGAACCCCATCATAGGGGATGCCGGCATACGGACCCGTCTTATCCGCCCCGTGCGAGGTTTGGAACCACCACCAGTTACGGGCCTGGTGGACGGTGACTCCGAATCGCATCCCGTGCCGGCGGGCGGTTTTGGCCCATGTGCCGATGACATCTCGATGCGGCCCGATGTTGTGAGCATTCCATTGATGATGTTTGGAATTCCAGGTGTCAAAGCCATCATGATGGTTGGCCAAAGCTATAAAGAGCTTTGCACCGGCCTTTTTATAGTGATCCATAAGGTGCTCAGGCTCCCAGTTCAGCAAGGTCCATTGAGCGCAAAGATCTTTATAGCCAAATTTGCATGGCGGGCCATAATGTTGAACCTGATATTTATTTTGCCAGGAGCCTTGAATATACATGTTGCGGGCGTACCAGTCCCCATCTTCTGGAACGCATTGAGGACTCCAGTGATTCCAAATGCCGAACTTGGCATCGCGATACCATTCCGGACAGTCATAGTTCAGCAGCGACTGCCAGGTAGGCTCGTAAGGCCCATCTCCGGATAGATTGGGAATCGGCGATTCCATTGGCACGCCGTCATGCGATCCACCGGGAACCGGAAGCGCCGGCGGATTGCCCCAGCCGGTGGGTCGCCAGCCGGTGTTGTGGAGTTTCTCGCGTACGATGGACTTTCCATGCAAGGCATAAAATACTCGCTGATTGGCGGGTGTGGCACAAAATTCAGGGAAGGTTTCGGTATACTGATCAAATCCGCCGGTGCCCATCGGGGCCGCGTTGACGGATTGACCCAACGTCGGAAGGGCCGCAGCAGTCGCTGCGCCGGCCAGCAGTTTACAGAATTCTCTACGTTGCATGCATGAACTCCTAAATAAAAAAATTGTCTTAGCGCGACAACCCGGAAGTAGTCGCCGGTCTAATCACGGTGGCGTACGATGATTAAGCCATTGACGAGAGTATCATCCATCCAAACTGCCGCATTTGTCAAACAGAAGCGATCGAACATACCCCGAGCCAGTGCAAAAGCCTGCGCCACGGCGGAACAAAACGAAAAGGGTCTTTGTCAAGTTAGCGCCTGTATGCCCGCGCCGCTGGCGGATCTATTTCACACGAACCGCCTGGGCTTGTATGCGCAGGGTGGTTTCCATGACATGCCAGAGCATTTCCGGTTCATTGAGTTGATTTTTTCCCAGACGCAGAGAAGTCATGATCTCCCGTGGCCAGGTCAAAGTTTTATTCTCCGGCATAAGGCGCATCGGGCCGGATGTGTCGTTGGTCAGAATCATGCACGGCCCGCTGTCGGTTGCATCAATTGCGCTGAGGTTGGCGATGCGGCGAATTTCGATGGTGCCGCGCGTGCCGACAATTAATCCGCGGACATCTCCCCAGACCGGATTTTTTTCGGGCGTAAACCAGTCCGCACGAAAATAGCCGGTGATGCCGCTTTCCGCGGTCACAGTGACATCCCCAAAATCGTCAAAGTTCTTTTCAGGTGCAGCACCAAAGCGGCCCACACGGCTGCTGAAGTGCTTTATTTTTTCGCCGGTAAACCAGCAGAACCAATCCACCTGGTGCGACAGCAGATCGTTGAGCACACCGCCATATTGCAACGGATCGAAGAACCAGTCGGGACGGGTGGCCGCATTGAGTTTATGCGGCCCCACTCCCATTAAATGCACCAAGTCGCCAATGCCCCCCTGCTGATGTATTTGCCGCGCCAGATCGTCAAACGGCTGGCTTAGCCGCTCACTAAAATACACAAAAAAGAGCCGCCCGCTTTTTTCGACCGCGCGGCGCAGCGGATCGAGCTGATTTAAATCGGTCAATGGCGGCTTATCAACAAAAAAGTGTTTGCCATGAGACAGTGCTTCCACAGCCAAGGCACCGCGCTGGGAATTTATAGCGGCACAGGCGATCAAATCAATCGTGGGATCGGCGAGAATAGATTCTTTGGTGCGAACCGCAACTCCAGGAAACCGCCGGGAGAATTCTTCCAGCAGTTGCGGCTCCGCGGTGGCAACGCCTGAACACGTGGCTCCAGGAATGGATAAAAGCCCTTCCACCTGTCCATAAACATGGCCATGATTGATTCCTATAACGGCAAAATTCATCTGCATCCCTGCGTGGTGTAGTTAAAAGTCCAACATTCCGACAAGCGTATTAAGGTCAAATCCGCCGCCGACACCGTAAGGCGTGGGATATCGCATTGCCTGTCCCAACGCCCCAGCGGTAGCACCGCCAATGGCCGGCATGCGTTCTTTCTGAACCTCCATCCCCAGACTTGCCAAGGCGTAACGCTCACGAATTTCGATAATTTTGGGATCAGTGCTGTTGGTAAGCGCGTGATACAGTCGCTGGGTCATAGCTAATTTGCCGACATCCAGCCACACATACGCACACTTACCACAAAACTGCATATCCACAGGAATCATCGGATGCAGGCGGTCCATGGTCATTTGTTGTCGGCATTCGGGGCAGGGAAAGCGGCGTTTGTTATGCCCTTCAGTAACCAAAGCGGCCAAATCCTTAAGCGAGGGTGTGTCCGGGCCGGCTTCAGGCGGTTCCACGGCCCGGACAATGTGCATGAGACTCACACGGGAAATCCAGGTCCCGAAGCAACTATTGCAGGTTTTAACATTCACGCCACCATAATTCGTCATGGTAAGCATTACAAAACAACCGGGACATCGCGGCATATCAGCCTCCATTACACCCAGTGCGCCAGGTAACCGAATGGTTACACGGTATTGTCATGCGCTTTGCGATAGATAGCAAGGCATTGAACAGCGTTGAGCGGCATTGCGAACTGCCTATTTGCCTCATGAAACGGTACAATGATATTCATTCATCGGAAGTCCGGAATGGACTTCCTTTTTGGCGAGGTTTTAACCATGCCGGAAAACACACTACACACCAGCTCGGACGCACCGGGTGCATTGCCGGCGAATATTGTGGAAATTCTCGCCCATGTGGCCGGACGCCATCGGCGATTACAGATTATAAGCGCACTGCTCAAGTCAATACTGATTTGCCTGCTGGTTTCTCTGCTGGTGGTATTGCTCTTGGGTGGGCAGCCGACCATGCCGCCAGAGTTCCGATGGATGATAGCGATTGCGGCATGGAGCAGCATGATTGCCGTTACGGTGTGGCTGCTGCGGCCTGTCTGGCGTGAAATGGATCTGCAAGCGGCGGCGGGAATAGTGGAAAAGCGCGAGCCGGAACATGAAGAGCGCATTATCAGCGCCGTAGAATTTTCCCAAAGTCCGCCGCCGGTGGAACACGCGTCACCGGAAATGGTGCGCCATGTCATTGCCGAAGCACAGGCGCATACCGATCGCATCGACGTCGACAGGGTGTTATCCCGAAAAAATATTAAGCAATGGGCGGCCTATTGTATACCGGCGGTTCTGGCGTGGCTGATTCTCTGGCCGTTATTTCCCCAAACGGTAACTACCGGCGTGCGGCGGATTTTTGCCCCCTGGAGCGCGGCGGTGGCCTCGCGCCTGGCTATCCATGTAACGCCGGGGGATATCACGCTGGGGCAGGGAGCTAATCTGGAAATTCTCGGCAAAGCCACGCCGCCGCTAGGGGGTAAGCCCGTGCGCTCCATGACGTTAAATTTGACCAATACCGCCGGATCGCAACGGCTGATCGCGATGACGCACATCGGCCCCAATATCTTTCGTGCAAATCTCACGGATATTGCCGGAACATTCCGCTATCAACTTACATCAGGAAACGCCCAAAGCCCGTGGTATCACGCGAATGTTATCGCCCGGCCGCGCATTTCCGAATTGCAAATCAAGTACACTTTCCCAGCATACACCGCCCTGCCGGCTCGGAGCGTGGCAGGAAAAAGCGGCTCAATTAAAGCTATCATCGGCACGCAGGTGCAATTAATTGTTCATGCTTCCGAACCGTTGGCGAAGAAAAGTTTTGTCGCCATGGGCACGCCAGTGGCCGGCGTGGTACAACCGCTGCCGTTGACGCAACTGACCGGCCTGGAATATCAGGCAACCTTTCCGGTAGAGTACAGTTGCACCTATCGCATCAATCTGATCAATGCGCAGGGAATAAAAAACAACGATAATCATTTATGGCCCATCGTCGCGATTCCGGATCAACCGCCGCTAATTCACATTGTGCAGCCGGCCCGGCGCGTGCGGGTGCGCGTGGATGATTCCGTGCCGATTCTGTTTGACGCATCGGATGAATTTGGACTTTCCGGGGTGCAGGCCCTTGTCACGGTAGGACATTCTTTGCCGATGAGTTACAACATTGATTTGGGAATTAAAGATCCCCGGCATGTGCAAAAAACGTGGAATCTGTCAGTCGCGGATCAACTATTGACCGCCGACCGCCCCCATGCCAGGGCAATATTCTATCGACTCGAAGCGATCGACAACCGCCAGCCAGGGCATCAGAAAACCCGCACCGCCCTGCATGAGCTGCTCATCGACCGGCATTTGCAGCAAAGTTATCAGCAGCGACGGGACATGGCGGCCTATCGCGCGGTAAAGGCCGCCATTGCCAAAGCGCAAAGCACCATTAATAGAGATAAGCAACGTATCGCCAATTTACAGCGCACGCCGGGAAATCGACGATTTTCAGATGGACAAAAACGCGTGGCGGAACAACTGCAGCAGAATCTGGCCCAGACAGTGGATAATTTGCAGGCGGCAGCTAAAGCATCCCAAAATTCCGCTTTTTCAACAAACGCTCAGAAAGCCGCCGCCGCCGCTGAACAACATCTACCCAAGGCCGCCAATCAGGTGGCGGCCGCCAGTTTCGCCACACCGCAACAATCCGCACAACGGAACGCCGATCTGGCGGCAGCGCAACAGAACCTTGGGAAATCGCAACAGGCGCTAAACAATCTTCAACAGCAGATGGCCCAACAGGCGGGGCAACAGCAACTGGCGGACAGCTTGAAAACTCTGGCCCGGCAACAACGGGCGTTAGCAAAAAAAATGACCGAACAGCCGAATTCACCCAAGGTGCAGCGTCAGCAGCAGACATTACATCGCCAGCTCGTCAAACTTCTGCAGCAACACAAGGCGTTGCAAACGCCGGTAGCCGCCAAGGTGCAACCCACCATGGCGAGCTTGAAAAATAAACTGGGACAAATTATCTCCGCTCAGCAGCAAGCGGCCGCCACGCTCCAGCAGCAATTACACGCCCAGTGGGCAAAAACGCAGATTGCGCAGCTTGCCGTCCAGCAGCAGCAGCTCAATAAGCAAATTAAAGCCCTTGAAACATCAGCCAAATCCGCGGATCAGGCACAACCGAATTTGCCCAATGATCCGGTGATGAATGCTGTCGTAAGCAACCTGAGGCAACATGCGGGACCGGCGGCCTTGGAAGGTCAGAACAACATTACCCGCAGTCTGCAACAAGCCGCGGCGGATTTAAATCACGCGGCACAGCCCCCCACGCCGCAACAGCAGCAGGCTCATCAGGCGGCACTGGCCAATGAGCATCAACTTTCGCATATCAATGCGGTAACCAATCCCCAAGGCAATACCTCACCAGTGCAGCAAGCCAACGCCCTGCAGCGCGCAGCGGGAACAATGAATCAATTGGCCCAGAAAATGCTTAATCAGGCACCCACGCCGACGGAAGCTCAAAACCTCAATGCCGCCATGACGCAGGCTCAGGCGGCCATGCGGGCGGCGGCGGATCAGAATGCGGAGCAGGCCTCGGCGTCGCTGCAACGTGCCCGGCAATTTATGAATAAGGCGGTGCAGCAGCAGTTGGCACACACCCAAACACACGCCGGCCAAAGCGGACAACTCCAGCAGTTGGCCCGCAATGCCACGCAACTGGCACAACAGCAGCAACAGTTGGCCGCAAAGACAAGACAATTGATGGCTCAGATTGCCGCACCTGCGGTAAATCCGGGGCAGCAGGCACAAAATGCCCGGAAGATTGCCGATCAAATTGCGCAAGCCGCAGCGCTTGCCAAAAAGCTTGAGCAGCAAACCCAGACCGGCGCACCGGATTTAAATTCAGATATTGCTCAAGCGCGTCGGCAGATGCAATCAGGAACACGTGACCAACAAGATTCAGCACGGGCACTTGATAAAGTAAACCAGGCAGCAGCCGTGGAACATCAGCAATCTGCCTTACAACACTTACGGATTGCCCTGGATGATTTAAATGGGGCCTTGCATTCGCCTGAAATGCGGAATGTACCGCAATATAAAAACATGATTGCCGGACAAATCCAGCAGCAGAACCGAGCCGGCGGTAAAGGCGCAGGCAAGCAGCAGGCGAATGGCAATAAAGGCACCAGCGGCAACCAACAGGCCCAGACCGGCCAAAGTTCCTACCAGCGCATCATGTCCGCCGCCCAACAGGTACAAAATGCCCTGCAGGCCCAACAGCAGGCCGGGCAGGGGAATTCACAGGCGGCACAACAGGCGGCACAATCCCTTGGAGCGGCGGGAGAAACCATGAATACGCAAGGTGCAAATGGCAATCCGGGCGCACCGACCGGCGGTAACGGTGAGGGTGTGGCCATGGCGGGTCAGGCTGGAACTCCCGGCGCGGCAGGCCAAGGCTTAAGCGGCAACCCCACCGGCAGTACCGGCCCCGGCGGCCCCACCGGCGCACCACCCAAGCCGGTCCTGGCTATGGGAATCAGTCCGGCACAGTGGAGCAATCTAGGCCCACTGGCCAAGCGACAATTGTTAAATACAGCGCGGCAAAATATTCCCTCCGGCTATAAACGCATGGTGCGTGACTATTACATCCGGCTTTCAGAAATGCGGGTGCGATGATTTTTTGCTCACCTTTACCACAGACAGGATTTATGAAATATATCCGCTATCGGCGGCCGGTCGTCCTGGCTGCGATTGCAATTATCTCGGCCGGTCTTTCGCTGAACGTAACCGCGGTGCAGGCAGAGCGCCCCATTGCAGTGTATGTAAAAAGCGCGATCGCCCATGGGCTTGAGTGGCTGACGAAACATCAGAAAACCAGTGGAACATTCCCCTGCAACCGCAATGACCGCCCCGCCGTGACATCTCTGGCGGTGATGGCATTTTTAGCGCGCGGATACACTCCGGGCACCGGGCCGCACCATCAGGTCATTGATCGGGGCATCAACTGGGTGCTGGAGCACCAACTCCCCGATGGGTACATTACTGTGCCCGGCGGCACCATGTATGATCACGGCATATCCACGGTGATGCTCTCAGAGGCGTATGGTGTGGCAAATCCGACGTTGCGCAAGCGTATTGGAAAGGTTTTAGCCAAGGCGGTGGCGCTAATTCTTGCGGCACAAAAAAATTCGCGTGGCATTTTTGCCGGCGGCTGGCGGTATCAGCCCACGGCAACGGATGCGGATATTTCCTGTACGGGCTGGCAACTCATGGCCTTGCGGGGCGCGGCGGACTGCGGCGCGGCCATTCCCGCGGCGGCGATCAAAAATGGTATCGCGTTCGTACTGCGCGATGCCAACGTCAACGGCGGCTTCGCGTATCAGCCGGGCGGCCCGCCAGGGCGCGCACGCACAGGTACCGGAATTCTGGCGTTAGAACTTATGGGCCAGAGAAATTCACACCAGGCCATCGCGGGCGGCGATTTTTTATTGAATCATCCGCTATCACCCGATGAGAATTTTTATTTTTATGCGGTCTATTATTGCAGTCAGGCGGCCAATGAATTGGGTGGCAAATATTACCAGCAGATTTACGGTACTATCCGCCATGAATTAATTCATTCACAAAATAGCAATGGCTCCTGGACCCCCAAGGACGGCATTGAGCAGCAAGGGTCCAAAGCTTATGCGACGGCCATGGCGGTTCTAGCGTTATGCGTACCCTACCATTATTTGCCGCTGTATCAGCGCTAACGCCGGGGGTTAAAACACGATTGGTGAAACCACGATTATGCGGTGTGCTGCGGCACGACCAAAGCGGCGGTCGGCTTGGCCGGCTTCGCGGGTGTCTTCTTTTTCAGATAGTTGCCCATACCGACAATAATCGTGGAAAGCACCAGTACGATAATTCCGCCGGTAATAAGCGCGTGGGTTTTTTTGCTGGTACCTTTCCACTCATGAAGTATCACGCCCCAAAGCGTGGCGAAAATAATGATGCTTGCCATGTGCAGCGTCCAACCAGAGAATTTGCCCGCTTCCGGCATTTTGGTCTGGCCCATCGTATAGAAGAAGAACTGGAAATACCAAGTGACGCCGGCAAGCGCGGAAAGGGTGTAGTTATTCAACAGAGGCACCCGATTGGAGGGCAATTCGATATTACCCACTGGCTCGGAATAACCCGGCCCATCAAGACCCGTGACGATCCGATTTTCATCCGGCGCGGAAGTTGTGGCCAGATATTGCCGACCGCTGCGATTTTTCAAATGCAGAATCAGGCACCATATAAAATTAGTGGTAAATCCACCCCAAAGCAGAACCACCAGGGATGGCAGGCCATTCCACATATTGCTGGCATGATGCGTCGCCAATAAGACTTTGGCGGTATTCTTAATCGGCGTTGCGGCGGTGAGGCCAAAATTGAAGCAGGCACTCATAATGCCGGAAAAGGTGGCCACCATAATTCCTTTTTTGAAGTTGAATTCCTTGACCACCTTTTGTTTTTGATCCTCCGGAAGTTCCCGCTCCTTGGACATGCCGGCCATGCCGCTGACCGCGATCCCCGCCAGACATACCAGCACACCCAGCAGAATAACCTGACCATACAGATGAGTCAGCAGATTACCAAATTGTTCGTTGTATATTGGAACCATCAGCGTGCCGAACGCCGCGCAATAGCTCAGGGCAATAGCCATGCCCAGGCCAATGCCCAGATACCGCATGGTCAGGCCGAAGGTCAGACCTCCCAGCCCCCAGAGCACCCCGAAAAAATAGGTCCAGAAAATCGTTGAGGCGCTGGCGGCATGAATGGCCTGCCAGAAATCCGGCACCAGGAGCCACGCGCAACATAAGGGCGCAACAATCCAACTGAAGAACCCGCCCACCAGCCAGTAGGTTTCCCAACTCCAGCGCTTTACGCCGCGGAACGGCAGATAAAAACTCGCGGAAGCCAAGCCACCTGTCCAATGCAGCGCCACGGCCGCAAACCAATTTGTACCTGAGCCGGTATTCAAAACAGCCTCCATAGCGTTTAGAGCAAAACCTACTGAAACAGCAATAAGAAGAACTGCGGCCCTGAAAACCTGAACACTGCACGGGAAACAGCAGTAAGACTACTGCGGCTGCCGGGCACGGCTCCAAGAACCGGGATTTTCCGCATCTGCCGGCCGGTACGCCGGGGGTACCCAACCAACACTCCGCCATTCTTTCATGCGGTATGCTAACGATTTTGGGCATCAAGTCAACAACAAGTTCTATTGATTTTTTGACATCTTATTTTTAATATAAAATCATAATTATCAGCACGATTTATCCTCTTATTGGGTTGTATGATCTATGAAAAATGACATTGGACGACCCATCTATTTCCCCGTGGATGACGCAGCAATGGCTACCGGGTTGTATCTTACCGGTGCGGGGCGCGAACAGTATAGGCCCTTTGAACGCTATCCGCATACCGCACACCCGCGCATGTACATGTTCACGTGGGAAACCGGCCGGGTGCTGCCGGAGTACCAACTGGTCTACATCTATTCGGGGTCTGGAGAATTTGAATCACACGTTACCGGTCACACCAACATTAAAGCGGGAACGGCGTTGCTGCTGCTTCCCGACGTATGGCACCGATACCGCCCCACGGCGGGCACCGGTTGGGCGGAGGTGTATTTATCTTTCAACGGCCAGATACCGCACATGTGGCAGACCACCGGGCTTATTTCGCCGGCAAATCTGGTCCGCACGATCAAAACACCCGAACGTCTGGCCGAAAGCATGGATGCGATTATCGAATTTACTCGCAAGAACCCAAGCGGTTCGCCCCGGGAATTGGCCTTTTTAACTTTGGGGGCGCTGGCCATTGCCTTGGGCAACGGTGAGGCAACTGAGGCGCTCCAAGCCGGAAAGCCACCGGCGACCCATGCCGTGCCCACACAGGATGCAATTGTCAATGCGGGGCTGCATCTGATTTGGAACCAGAGCCATCGAAATTTGTCGGTGCATGACATTGCCCGTGCGTTGGGAATTCAACGCCGAACGCTGTCGCGGCATTTCCTGTCCGCACGTGGTCGCAATGTGCTGGAGGAATTAACAGCCTGCCGTCTGGCGCGAGCCCAGCGGATGCTGCGTGAAACACGTTTGCCGGTGAAGCGCATTGCCTATGCCGCCGGCTTTTCCAGCCCTACGCATCTGGCGGTGGTCTTCCGCCGCGAACTGGGCACGACTCCTCAACAGTATCGCAATAGAGGTGCCGGCGATTTTAACGCTACGAACAGGACCGCTCTTTGATCGTCAAGGCCAGCACCATGGGCGCAGCGGATCATCCATTGTTCCGAGGGCCATCCCGCAATACGGTAGTCTGCGAAGCCAGACAGGCGTGGTTCATGCCAAGGTAATCTCGAACGATCAGCCCCTCCAGAGGATCAATATCCGCCACGGTGCCTTCAATAATATGCCCGGCACAGGATACGCGGATATGCCGCCCCAGCATTCGACATCGCGATCGCCAAAGCGGTAGAATTTTTTCGACCGGTGCCGGCGGATTACACCACTGTTGCAGATTCTTGATCAGTACCACAATCACCGCAGGAATATCCCAGCACTGATTGGAAATCATATTAAGTGCCACCGCCCGGTCCGCAAGCTCCGGCGGAAAATCATGTTGCTTCTGCAAGACATTTATACCCACACCAATAACGTAATCCGTTAGTGCGGGATTTTTTATATTGGCTCGCGTTTCAATCAATACGCCCGCCAGTTTGCGCCCGTCCATCAACACATCGTTGGGCCATTTGAGTTCAGGAACCCGGCCGGTAAACAGCGTAACGCTATCCGCCACGGCCAATCCCGCGGCCAGAGATAAGGTTTCGACCGATAGGTCCCGGCCCGGAAGCAAGAGCGACAATAATGCGGACTGCCCGGGTTTGGCGTCCCAGCGATTTCCCCGACGGCCTCGCCCTTTCGTCTGAAGATCCGCGCAGACGGCCACCGGCTGCTGTGCTCCAGCGGCAGCCAAGGTAAAACATTCATCATTGGTGCTGGGCGTTTGCAGAAATGCCCGGACTTCGAGAGTGATTTGATTTTTAGAAAGCATTTCCCGCAGGGAAACTTCAGCGACGGAATTACAAATTGACTCACTCATGTTCGAGAAAATCCATTGCCAAGTCCGAGGCGGGTGCTGAATGGGTCAGTGCCCCGACACTGATACGGTCCACTCCCGTTGCGGCAATCTCCGCGATTGTCTTGAGCGTAACGCCGCCGGAAGCCTCCAGCAATGGCGGCCCGCCCGGGCGGAATTCATCGCGCAGCATAACGGCTTGCCGCATCTGCGAAGGCGTCATATTGTCCAGAAGAATAATATCCGCCGCACCCGGCAGAGCGTCCCGCAGTTGATCCAGAAAATCAATTTCCAGCCACAGCGGAATATGCGGTGGTATCCGGGTACGCAACTGGCGGGTTATTTCCGCTAAAGATAATGCCTTTCCTGCGGATCGGCGCAAGGCCGCAAGATGATTATCCTTCAGCATAACCCCGTCAAAAAGCCCCATGCGATGATTAACTCCCCCACCGCACCGCACCGCATATTTTTCCAACTCACGCCAGCCGGGAGTCGTTTTTCGGGTGTCACAAATAACCGGTTTTCCTGATTGGTTGGAACCCCCGGCGGCAGCCTGAACGTATTGCCTGGTCAATGTGGCGATGCCAGAAAGGCGTCCCAGAAAATTCAACACCACCCGTTCGGCGGCAAGCATCGCGCCAGCCGGCCCCATGATTTCCGCAACCGCTCCGCCGGGCTGCGCCAGGCCGCCGTCCGGAATCAAAATGGAACTTTTAATCCGCGGGTCATAATATGAAAGAATCTCGGCCACCAGAACAGAGCCGGAAATCACCGCTTCTTTGCGAGCAATAATTTTTCCCACGGCGGATATATCGGGGGGAATACTCAAAGCAACCGTGCGATCCAACCGGATGGCGGTTTTATCCACAGTGTTCGGTAAATCGCCGAGGTCTTCCCGTATCG
>DAHVEJ010000053.1 GCA_027313145.1 Phycisphaerales bacterium
TTCTATTTTCACAAGACGACATAATTTGTCTATGTGCCGCAAATAATGCGTCTATGCCTTAAGGAAGTGCCATTCGTACCTGACACCTTTATTTGAGCCTGGGAATTGCGATTTGTTGACACGATGCTCCGGATCCCGTCACGATCGACTGCTACATTTATTTTTTAATGCCATGCACCTGTGCGTCATGGATGATATACGTCGGGCCGTGCGCGGCGTGGATGGTACTGTCAACGAATTTTACGTCATTGGCGTTGACGATTTTCATACCATCATGCGCACGGATATGCACATTTTTAAACAGGACATCACTGATGCGTTTTTCCGGCAAACCTATGATCATGCCCGCCACTTTGCCTTTCGTCGCCGTGACATCATGAATATAAATATGCCGCCAGATCGGCGTGGTGGCGGTGATCGGCTCGGCGTGATCGCGCTGCGGATGTTTGGGAATCTTCAGATAGTAGCTGACAATCTGCACCGGCACTTTCACGCCCTTCATGGTCAGGTGGGTGTACACCAGATCAGTGACCGGGCCGCCGCGATGGCGATTGGATTTCAGGCGTATTCCCGCATCGGTTTTGTTGAACGTGCAATCCATCACCGTGAGGTTGCGCAGGCCGCCGTAGGTGACACTGCCCACCGACATGCCGTGGCCATGATCAAAAAGGCAGTGGGTAATGAGAAAGTTTTCACAGGATAAATGTATCCAGCCATGTTTGCCCGCGGCTTTAATGGCAATACAATCATCCCCTTCGTTAAAGCGGCAGCCCGTGATGAGATAATTCCACCCGGACGGATCAATGCCATCGGTATTGGGCGAATTTTGCGGTGCCAGAATGGTAATTCCACGAATCACCACATCCCGGCATTCCTGCGGGAACAAGTGAAAGCTCGGGGAATTTTCCAGGGTGACACCTTCAATAAGTACCCGGCGGCAATTATTAAGAACGATCAATTGCGGGCGGTGAACCGGGACCGGCGTGGGAACCGGCTTGATTTTCGCTTTTTTGTCCGCGGCCTTTTCCGCCCAAGCTATTTTCCACCATGGCCGCCCCTGGCCATCAATGACGCCGCGCCCGGTAATTTCAATGTCATGGGCGTTGTTGGCCTGTAGACAGCCGCCGTAGCCCAATTTACCCCGTTGGTAATCCGCCGGATTATTGCTGAAAAGCAGCGTGGCACCTTTTGCCAGATGCAAATTCGTATTGCTATGGAGCTTCAAGGCACCCGTTAAGTATTTACCCGCTGGAACAAGTACCTCACCACCGCCATCCTCACCGCAAATATCCAGCGCCCGTTGAAACGCTAATGTATCCAGTGTTCGGCCATTGGCTTTGGCGTGATACCAGGCAACATTAAACGTTTGCTGCGGGATATGCGGGCTGCTGACCGCGAGGATTTCCGGCAACAACACGCGCTGCACAACCGCCTGCGGATTCCAATGGTCGCTGCCGCCCAGCACATCGCGTACCGTATAATCCGCCGCCTGCGCCGCGGTTAATTGCCTTGCCCAATGAACGCGCCGGGTGGGTGTCCAACCGGGGCCGGCATTATCAAATTCGGCGTAACGCGTGGTCTTTTTATCCACCGGGTTGTGATGCCAGGTGATCCAGCCGCGCGGTTGAATGGCGTTGGGCATCCAGGTATGCATGAATACGACATCGGCATATTTCCGCCAGGGCCGGCCCAGCACCACGCGGTCCGGACGGCTTTCGGAGGTAATCTTGCAATGATTAAATACATATCCATATTTCTGATTTTTTGGCGTCCGCGCCGCGGTGATAAAGCCATACCCCAAACAATGAATCCGACAATGATCAAAATAACTGGTGGCACCGCCAAAGATAAAGTCGGTGGCACCGGCGATATAACAGTTTTCAAAATATTGGCGATTGGCGTTGGTTAAGATCGTATCCTGCCAACCAGTGAAGCGGCAGTGATCAAATATGGCGCGGTCGCCATCGACGCGGATGGCCAAGGCTTGCCCGGTATTGCCGGCGGAATTAACAAACGAAATATTTGCGGCGGAGAAATTATTGGATCGAATCCATACCGTCTGCGTGGAAAACGTGCCAATAGGCTTTCCGTTGGGTCCTTTATCATTGGCATTGAGATTATAAGTGATGATCGTCCGCCGGGTTTTGCCATCCTGGCCTAGAAAGGTGATGGCCGGTTTATGCCGCCCTACCACAACCAGTCCACGATAAATTCCTGGCTTAATATAAATAATGACCGGCGACTTGCTGTTATTGGGAACGGAATTCACCGCCGCCTGAATGGTTTTATATTGGCCGCTCCCATTGGCCGCAACGGTCAACATTTTTACTGTGCCAGCGGCGTGCACAAGGCCGCCCGTGGATAATGCCGCAATCCCCGCCGCAACGATTGTTTTTAGACGCATCGTATAGCTCCTATCAGGGTTTGATCTTCCACCAATTTCCCGATCCAAGCACTCTTGCGGCGGTAATTTTTGCCGCCTGCGTGCTGGTCAATTGCCTGGACCATTTCGCCCGGCTTTTTACAGCTGCGCCGGGGCCGGTGTTGTGATATTCCGCAAAGCGGGCGGTTTTCTCCAGTTTAGGGTTTTTCCAATTGCTCCACCCGACTGGACGGATTTGCTTTCCCATGTAGCAATCGATAAATGTTGTGCTTCCGTAAGGCCGCCATGGCCGCCCAAGATAGACACTTCCCGCCGGGGTGGATTTCAAGCCCGTCAGGCGGCAGTGTCTAAAAACAAAACCAAAGTTTTGATTTTCCGGCGTGGAGGGCGCGGTAATGCTTCCCCAATGGCCCTTATTGACGTTCCGGATTGTGCAATGATCAAACAGGCCTGTACCAAAGCCATAAATATAATCCACCGCTCCGGTAATCAGGCAGTGTGAAAAATAGGCCCGTGGATCAGGATGGGAAAAATAAATGGTGTCTTGGAATCCCAGAATACGACAATGATTCACGACCAGTTTATCGCCGCCAATGGTAAGCGCCAGGGCCTGATTGCCGTTGGTGTTGGATTTTTGGACGTATGAATTTTCAACGGTGAGATTATCCAGCGTGGTATACGGGCCATAAATGCACAACGTGGCCGTATTCATAAACCCCCGCGGGAGGCCATTTTTGCCGGCGTCCCTCACCGGCAAATCGTCCGTCAACTGGGTATTTTTCGCACGGGTTCCCTGAAGCGTAATATGCGCTTTGTCCGCAGGGATGACCACCTGCCCGGGGTAACTGCCGGGATCAATACGAATAATAACCGGCTGCTTGTTATGGACCGGTACCGCGTTCACCGCCGCCTGAACCGTGCGATAAGCGCCGGCAACATCATACGAAACCGTATAAACCGCCGGGCCGATTCCCGCAGTCGCGGCCCGATTAGCCTTTGCAACGGTCGCACCGGCCAACTGCCGGGCCATGCTCAATGGACCGGCAACCGATCGCGATATGCCGGCCAGAAGGGCTGCAAGCAGCACCGCTACGGATGCTCCGGTCATCAGACGATTACCTGTCAAATATCTCATGGTAGGATCTCCTGTGCGGCTGTCGGGCATGCCGGAGAATTATATCAACACGTCTTTATAGAAGGTTAACATGAGCAACCGGCTTGACGGTTTCATTCGTCAATGCGCGTTCCAAGGTCCGTTTCCCAGAATCCCCTTGACCGTATATTTGGCGGCCTGAGCTTTGGTCAACTGATGTGACCACTTTACCCGCGCTTTGGCATTAGCACCCGGCCCGGTGGAATGATATTCCGCAAAGCGGGCGGTTTTATAAAATTTTGTGCCCTGCCAGTTCAGCCACCCGACTGGGGCGATGTCCGCGCCCATGTGGCAATCGATATACGTCGTGCTGCCATAGGCTCTCCAGGGCCGGCCGAGATAAACGCTTCCCTTGCGCACATTGGGGGAAGCGGTAATTTTGCAATGCAGAAATACCAAGCCAAACGGCTGGTGCTTCGGGGTATTCGGTGCGGTAATGCAGGCCGACCCGACGGAACGAATCACGCAATGGTTAAAAACTGCCCGTGCCTCACCAAATATAAAATCGACCGCGCCCTGAATCAGGCATTTATTGAAATATATTTTTGCATGTGGATTATGCACATACAGTGTGTCCTGCCAGGCTAGAAATCGACAATGCCGAAATATCACCGGCCCGTCTCCGGTTCGCACCGCCACCGCCTGACTCCCTTGGCCATAAGAATTGACAAAGGTCAGATGTTTAGCCGTGATATTGCGGCCGAGAATCGTAACGGTTGGTGTGTGAAACGTACCAATTTCCTTACCATTCTTGCCCTTGTCCCGGGCACCGAGGTTGTAGGTAATGATGGTTTTTTTGGCGCGGGTGCCTTCCAGAACAATATTGGAATCATCGGATGGAACGGTTACCAGTTCTTTGTAGGTACCGGGAGCGATTTTTATGATGATTTGCCGGCGACTGTGCGTCGGTGCCGCATTAATCGCGCCCTGAATGGTGTGATAATCCGCTTTGCCGTGCGCCGCGACGGTTATAATTTTGGCGGATGCCGCGTTAGCACCCACGCTGGTAAGCGCCAGGGCCAGGATTCCGATCGCCATGCCAAATCGATTGTTCATAAAATCGTCTCCTTAAATAACACTTTGTTATTTTCTGGTGAGGCCGCAGCATTTTTATTCCGACCAAAACACCATGGAATTCCTGTTACTTCGGTCGGCCGGTTTTGATATTAATTCCTGTCACCTGGGCGTTATAGGGAATAATGGCCGGGCCATGGCGCACAGTGATACTTGAATGTTCGAAGCGGATATTCCGGGCGTTGAGCATTGTGAAGCCGCGATTCGCATGGATGTGCACATGTGAGAACACAATATCATCCGCGGGCAATCCGGGCAGTGCGGAAATCCGCCCCGCATGGGGGGAGTTGACCGACGTAATGTTTTCAAAGTAAACATGTTTCCACACGGGCAGATTGCGATGGGTTCGTAACGGCGGCACCTGCGACGGCGTTTTGGGCTTCTTGGGATAAAAGCTGTTGATGAACACCGGCAGCCGCACATTGCGCATCGTTAAGTTCTGATACCAGAGATACTCTGACAAACCGCCATAACCCGGGCCGGCTTTGAGTCTCACGCCCCGGTGTGTGTGGTCAAACGTGCAGTCACGAACCACGACATATTTCAAACAGCCGTTGGTCTGTCCACCAACGGACATACCGTGGCCATGCTCAAAGGTGCAATGCGTAATAAGGAAATTCTCACAGGATGGATGAGCCGGTGTGCCGTTGCGTGCGCTTGCCTTAATTGCAATACAATCATCACCTTCGTTAAAGGTGCAACGGGTGATGTAATAATTCCACCCCGCCGGATCGCACGCATCGGTGTTGGGCGTGTTGATCGGCGCGGTAATGGTCACATGATCAATAATGACATCGCGGCACGCGTTGGGCACCAGGTGGAACATGGGCGAATTTTCCAGGTGCACATTTTTTACCAATACCCGCGTGCAATTTTCCAACACCACCATAAATGGACGATGCGGCAGCCTGGGCGGGTGCTTATGCCCCGGCTGCTTGCGATATCTGGGCCACCAGGCCTGTCCCTGCCCGTCGATAATTCCATGCCCTGTGATGGCAATGTCATGGGCATGTAATGCGACAATGCAATTGCGATATCCGGGATGTTCTATATTCCGCTGATTGGCGGCGGGGATATAATTTCTAGGATTGGTGCTCATAAGAATTTCCGCCCCCCGGGCCACATGAAAATTCATCTTGCTGCCCAGCGTCAATGGCCCGGTAAGATATTTTCCTGCCGGTATCAATACCTCGCCACCGCCCGCTTTTTCGCACGCGTTGACGGCTTTTTCAATAGCTTTTGTATTCATGGTGGTTCCGTTGCCCACCGCGCCAAACGACGTGATGTTAAAGATGCGATGCGGAATCCGCGGCTGATCCATTTTTACCATCTGGTGAATCTTGTTTACGACCTTGTTGACCCATGCCGGCTGCGCCGCATACGCGCCGCTGATACTGGTTATGGTTACACCTGAAACCGCAAGTGCGGCAAGTAAGGATTTTAACATTGATCGTTTCATGAAAATGTCTCCGGAAAATTAAACAAATCAGGGAGTTCGGGGTTTCCGCTAATAGTGTTGCTGCTTTCAGTTTGTTATTTTCGCATTATGCGCCATGATCTGCGGCCCTTTTTTGGCTTGTATCCTGCAGTTACGCATAGTGATGTCCGCATTGACAATGTGCATCCCCGCCCGCGCTGCGATGTGCACATCATGCAGATAAAAATCAGCGATCGGCATTTCGGGACGCCCCACAATAAACGCCTCCGTCGCCGCCCCCGTGGCCGTGATATCCGCAATGTGAATGTGCCGCCAGCGCGGCGTGGTGGCGATCACCGGCAAACGTTTTGCCGCTAAGGCTCGTTGTGGAATCGTATAGGCCCAGGGCGAAGTATTATTGTAATAGCTGCTGACCAGAATCGGGATGTCCACATTTTTCATGGTCAGGTTGCTGTAGAATAAATCATCAACCAGCCCCCCATTATGAATATCCGCCTTGAGCCGCACGCCCGCCTGCGTGCCATCGAACGTGCAATCACGCACGGTCAGATTGGTTAAACCGCCACCGGTTCCACTGCCCACACTCATTCCGTGACCATGGAAAAATCGACAATCTTCAACCAGATAATTTTCGCTCGCGGGCTCAAGCAGATGCGCTCTACCGCCGGCTTTAATTGCAATGCAATCATCCCCTTCATCAAAGGTGCACCCTTTGATGAGATAATTACGTCCTGAAGGATCCATCCCATCGGTATTCGGCGAATGAATCGGCGCTTTAACAGTGATACCTGTCACCACCACATCATCGCACGCACCGGTGACCAAATTACACATGGGGGAATTTAACAGCGTAACATTTCGCACCAGCACATGGTGGCAATGGTCCAGCAGGACCAGATAAGGCCGATGCGGCAATTTATCCGCCGCCAGGGATGGGGCACCGCCGGGCTTGGATTTTTTATACGCATTCCACCACGGCCTTCCCTGGCCATTAATGGTTCCATGCCCGGTAATGGCGATATTATCACAGCCTATCGCGGTGATACAGTTCTGATACCGGTGATGAAAAACCGGATAATCGGAAAAATGATTACTCATCAGTAACACGGCACCGCGTGCCAGGTGCAGATTCATATTGCTGACCAGCGTTATAGGCCCAGTCAGGAATTTCCCTTTGGGAATCACTACTTCTCCGCCGCCGGCCAGGGCACATGCATAAATCGCCTTTTGGATGGCTGCGGTGTTGAGAGTGGTGCCGTTCGCCACGGCTCCAAATCGCGTAATGTTAAAGCGGTGCCTGGGGAATCGCGGCGGGAAATCTGTGAGATATTGCGGGATCAGTTGCACCTGCACAACGCGTTGTGGATTCCATGAACTTTTTCCACCTAACACGTAGCGCGGTGTGAGCTTATTGGCCCCAGCGGCGGACAGCGGCCGCAGCCAGGAGATGCGTGCCTGCGGCATGGCTCCGGGACCGGAGTTTGCGAACTCGGAAAAACGCGTTGTTTTAATATCACGTTTATTGCCGTCCCAGACAATCCAGCCGCGCGGGTTAATGCCATTGCCCATCCAGGAATGCTTAAAAATCACATTGGCATACAATCCCCAGGGCCGCCCCAGAAATACCCGATCCGGCGCGGTGCTGGTGATGACGCGACAGCGGTTGAAGACAAATCCAAAGCGTTGCGCTTGAGGAGTTTTGGCCGCGGTAACATAACCGTGACCTAGAGAATGAATCAGACACCGATCAAAATAAGCGCAGCCGGCACCAAAAATATAATCTGTCGAGCCGGTAATGGCGCAGTTTTCAAAATAGTCGCGCCCCGCATTGACTAAAAGCGTATCCTGCCAACTGATGAAATGGCAATTATCAAACACATCATGCGTGCCGTCCAGACGCACGGCCAGCGCCTGCCCGTTCATGCGCGTGTACCCTTTGCCGCCCTGCCCGCCGTCATTGACAAAGGTAATGTTCATGGCTGAAAAGTTATTTTCCCTGATTCGCGCGGTGGCGGTGTTCCACATGCCAATAGGCTTTCCATCCGATCCTTTGTCATAGGCAATCAGAGAATAGGCAATAATTGTGTTAGCAGGATTGTCGCCTATCAGCGAAACGGGCGGCAAATTTGCCGGGATATTAATTCGCTCATGGTAAATGCCGGGATGCACGAGAATCGTAACCGGCGTTTTGCTGTTCACCTTAATAGAATCCATGGCTTGCTGAATCGTACCAATATCCCCCGGAATGTTCGGTGCCACTACCAACACCCTGGCGGGCACGCCGGCACCGACAGCACCGGACACCGCCGCCAACATAACCGCAGCAAGTGCGGCAATTGTGGAAAATATTTTCTTGGTGGAGTTGAGCAACGGCATTCTCCAATTTAATCGAACCGATTAATCACAAATTCCGACGCACCACCCGCCCTGCAAGGAGTTCGCGCCATGAGGCAGTCCGTTTTATTCATTACTCATTATTTACTATCCATTGAGCGTAAGCGCCGCCGCAACGCTTTCACCTGAGCTTCAGGTTTCCAATGATCCGTTCCACCGAGCACATGCGAAACAGTAATCTTACGTGCCTGAGCTTTGGTGAGTTCTGTAATCCAGGCGGGTCGCTTTCCTGCCCCCGGCCCGCGATCACCATATTCCGCGAAGCGAGCGGTTTCAGGATTTTTCTTATCCATCCAGTGCATCCAGCCGGCGGGATTCAGTGATTTTGGCATGTAGCAATCAATAAATGTCGATGCCGCATAAGGCCCCCATGGCCGTCCCAGCCATGTATCGCCGGATTTGGTGTACGCGACAATTTTGCAATGAGAAAAGACAAAACCGTATGGACTGGTTCTTGGCGTGCGCGGGGCGGTAATGCAACCATAGCCCAGGCAGTCGATTTTGCAGTTATGAAAGAAGGCGGTGGCGTTGCCAAAAATAAAATCAACCGCACCGTCAATATGGCATTTATCAAAATATTGCCGATTCTGATTCAGCAGAATGGTATCCTGCCAGCCCAGAAAATGGCAGTTGTAAAACACACATTGATCCCCGTCGACACGGATGGCCAACGCTTGGCCGTTGTAACCGTTGCCGCTGATACCGGCATCATTGGCAAAAGTGATATTAGCGGCCGAGAAATGGTTATCCTGCACCCAGACGCTCTGCGTGCTGAATGTGCCGATGGGTTTGCCGTTCGGCCCTTTGTCATAGGCAATTAAAGAATCGACAAGAATCGTATTGTTGGGATCCTCGCCCAGCAACGTAATCGGCGGCTCATGTTTGGGAATAATGATATGTTCATGATAAATTCCGGGACGAATAAGAATGGTGACCGGCGTTTTACTATGTAACGGGATCGCCTTGATAGCGGCCATGAGTGTGGTGAACTGACCATGCGATTTATCAGGGGAGACAACAAGCGTTTTCCCGCTAATAAAACCAGGCAGGGCAACCATCGTAACAAGGACTATCAGTGCAAAAGTCGAATACTGAAAACGGTTTGAATGGGAAAAAGGCATTGCGTGATTCCTATCGATTAAACTTCTGGTTGGTGCAATATAGACAATCCTGGCAGAATCATTCCACCGCTTCAATGAATCTTCGCGATTATCGCAAAGCGGTGCCTACACGCACGGGACGCAAGAGCGAAAAAGCGAGGAAGCGGTGGCAAAACGTCCACCATTCCTCCCCGTGCTTTTTCTTATCGCCCAGCTCGTACCCAACCGGGGCGGCGACTCACCACTGAGGCGCGCCACCCTTTGAAAACTCCAGTCGCGGAACCATGCAGATGTCATAAGGCGGAGAGTTGGCATCCGTCCCCGCTAACTCGTACGGTCCGGGGTGGCTGCCGCCGTATCCGGTAAGCTCATTGGCTTGGAAATCCAGGCCATTCTGACCAAGGTTCGCTGCGCTGTCGTAACAGAATATATTGTCATTATTCTGGCCTACATAGGGATTAACCTCCCAACTCACATGGCCGTCGCCAAAGCCGACGTTCTGGCCATCACCGTTATGATTGCCGGAGTTGTAAATGTAATTTCCATAGGTATTCGCACTGGGGAGAATATTTGTTATGCGCTGAATATTGGTTCCCGCCCCGTTGCCACCCTCGGGAACCGGCGCGATATCGCAGGCGAGGGGAACGTCGGATCCAGCCCGAGTGCTCCACCACGCGCCTGGCTGCCCATCCGCCTGCCATGGATAAGCAATCGAATAGCTTTCCCCTTGGCCATTCTTATCAGGATTAGTCTGGCCGGGCGTCATATAGCTGAAACATGTGTACATAGCACTGTCCGTTGCGGTGCTTCCCGTGTATTCAAGTGAGGGCCCAATGGAGAATGGGCTGGAAGGGCAAATAAAACTCTTGGTAGTCATCTGGCCATTGAGTACCAGCAGCCACATACACTGCATGGGACAGGCAACAGCCGTCGACCCAGCCGGGTTTCCGACGGCACTGCTGGTGTAGTACATTTGCATCATCGAGGGGCCGCTATTATTTACGCTGGCACCGGAAACCCCCGTCGGGGCGTTATAAAAAGTGCCAGATGTATTTCCAGGAGTCGTCGGGAATACCCCTTTATTGCTCTGGGCATAAATCACAACGGACTGCACCAGGCTGCGTACATTGGCGGAGCATACCGCCCGGTTCGCCAATTCCTTAGCCCGCGCCAAAGCGGGCAGCAGAATGGCAATCAGCAGGGCGATAATGGAAATCACCACCAGCAATTCAATAAGGGTAAATCCCTTTCGAGCTTGCGGCGGTACCGATGGGGGAGACTTGTGGGATAGCATGGACACATCCTCCATAAAAAAATGCTGTAAATACGACAAGGATCAATTCCTTCATGGACACAATTATTCTGGAAACGGACCAAGCCTTTCCAGATTCAAAACTTCTTCTTCGCGCCTTACCCTTGCTTAGGTTCTTGTGAACCTGAATTTCTGCCCGAGCGGCTGATATGGTTAGCCGCATTAAGCGTTCCGGCATGGGTGACACCCTGATGCCCGACGGGCTGGTACGCTCAACATCCCTTAGTATACGATATAAAAAAGGTAATGTCAAGCGCATTGTAAAAAAATTCTTTGCAATTAAAATTTAACTATTATTATTTTGTGCGCAATATTTTGTGCTTATAGGCAAATGGTTGAAATTATGCCATAAAATCGCCGGTTCTAAAATAAACTGATCCCGTTATTGGGTTTAAATCAATTATTTTTGCCTATAAGTGAAAGGCTCTGCAACTGTGATCACTTCGGCGCAGGGACTATCCCAGCGCGCCAAGCTGCCCCCGGACTGCACCCGATTTAGCGCATAAAACACAAGTCATTTTACTTGCATAGCGAGAAGATTCGTTATAGAATATACATTATTAAGCGCACAGGTGCGCACGAATACAAGATGTGTCGTACACTTTGATCAGGAGGTTTCCACTATGGTCGGCAGCACACTCACAAAAGAACAACCAACCAATATGAAGCGTTCCGCCGCGATCCCCGCAGACCAGTTGAAGCCTGCCGTAGCCCAGATCGTGGCGCATCAGAAAATTTACGACCTGCACACCCACCTCTACACCCCGCGCTTCGGCACGCCCGTGGCCAACAGCACCGGGAAAACGGATCCCACCGGGTTAATGCTCTGGGGCGTGGAGGAATTGGTGACGTATCATTATCTCGTGGCGGAAGTCTACCGCGTGGTGCCCGCTTCTAAACTTCCTTATGAGGAATTTTGGAAATGGCCGAAATCCCGCCAGGCGGATCATATATGGAAATATCTATTTGTTGAAAATATCCCCATAAGTGAAGCCTGTCGCGGCGTACTGACCACCCTTGGTAAACTCGGGCTGGATCCTAATGAAAAACACCTGGATGCTTACCGCGACTATTTTGCCAGGCAAAACCCCAGCCAATATATTGATAAAGTCATGCAGTTAAGCAATGTCCACACCATCACCATGACCAATCCGGTTTTTGATGATAATGAACGTGATCGCTGGCTGGCCGACAAAACCGTCGGATCGGACCCGCGGTTCAAAGCCGTTCTGCGCATCGACCCCCTGCTGCGGAATTTTCCTCAGGCGGCGGCCAAGCTTGCCGATTGGGGCTATCAGGTTCACGGCGACCCCTCCGCTCAGAGTATTGATGAAGTTAAGCGATTTCTCAATCAATGGCTGGATCGCCAGAATGCCATTTATATGGCCGTCAGCCTGCCGCCGGATTTCCGCTATCCCGCCAACCAGACCGATACGCTGGCATTGGCTGGTCAAACGATTTTGGAAAAAGCGATTCTGCCCGTCTGCGCGGAGCGTAGAATGCCCTTCGCCATGATGATCGGATCCAACCTCCGCACGCAGCCGGAATTACGCGATGCGGGCGACACCTCCGGCATCTCGGACGTGGCCAGCGTCGCGCGATTGTGCCGCGATTTCCCCGGCAACAAATTCCTGGTCACCATGCTGGCCCGGGAAAATCAGCATGAATTATGTGTGACCGCCCGCAAATTTGGCAACCTCATGCCGTTTGGCTGCTGGTGGTTTCTCAATAATCCCAGCCTGATTACCGAAATTACACAGATGCGCTTTGAATTGCTCGGCACCAGTTTTATTCCGCAACATTCCGATGCGCGCATTTTGGACCAGTTGGTATATAAATGGGATCACAGTCGCAAAGTGCTGGTCACCGTCCTTACCGATATGTATACCCGGATCGCGGAAACCGGTCGTCTTATCACACGGGAAGATATTGTGCATGATGTTGAAAAGTTATTAAATGGGAATTTTCAGGCCTTTCTGGCCCAATAATGTCCGGACCGCCAACTGGGAATCCGGCCGCAGGAAGCGCTGGGAAATTTTGCCCCGCCTGTGGAGGAATTCCGCCGCCGACAGATGATAACCACAAGAACTATGGATATGATTCGCTACTAATTCAATAGATGCCTATTTAAAAAGGAATAAAACAGCATGGAACTCGCCAAATTCAGTATGGGTATTGGAGATCGTTTTGGCCGCCAGGGTAAAGCCCAACTCGAAGCGTTTGTACTGGCCGGCCAAAAAGGTGCCAACATTATTCCTGTATGGAATAAATCGAACCGGGAACATTTAATTGTTCATACCGAACCCAGCGAAGTGCGCCTCGAAGCGGACGCGGCGGTTAAGGTTCTGGGCTGGAAGCATCCCTATCATGTGGATGCCGACCACATCGGCATGAAAACCGTGGATCGCTTTCTGGCCCCCAGTGATTTTTTTACCATTGATGTCGCCGACTTTATCGGCAAGCCCGCCGAAGAATCGGCTATTACCAGCCTGGTAAAAGATCTGCACAAACTTTGCGGCTCGCCGGCCATCGCGCATCTCTCATCGCCTATTAAAATCGATGAGGCGGCCATTACTCGCGTGGGTAAAAAATACCTCGCCGCCGTGCAGGAAGCCGGACGCGTGTTTAAGCATATTGCCCAAGCCAAAGGCGCGGACCGCTGCATTATTGAAGTTTCCATGGATGAAACCGACAGTCCGCAAACACCGGATGAACTGCTGCTGATTCTTGCCGCCATCGGCCGGGAAGGCATTCCGATTCAGACCATCGCTCCGAAATTCACGGGACGGTTCAATAAAGGCGTGGATTATGTGGGCAATGTGGAACAATTTGAAAAGGAGTTTAATGATGATCTGGCGGTCATCGCGTACAGCGTGAAGGAATTCGGCCTGCCGAAGAATCTGAAACTAAGTGTTCACTCCGGCAGCGACAAATTCTCCATCTATCAGCCCATTCGCCGGGCCATCAAAAAGCACGATGCCGGACTGCACATTAAAACCGCCGGCACCACCTGGCTGGAAGAAATTGGCGCTGTGGCCGAAGCGGATGAGGCGGGATTGGCGTTGGTGCGCGAAATGTACGGCGAAGCACTCAAGCGCTTCGATGAACTTTGCGGCCCCTATGCGTCGGTCATTGACATTAAACGCGAGCGCCTGCCCAGCGTAGAAACGTTAAACCATTGCTCCGGCGCGGATATCGCCGCCGCGATCCGTCACGAACCGCATTCGCCGAAGTTTAACAGCGATCTGCGTCAACTGCTGCATGTTGGATATAAACTGGCCTCCGAACGCAAAGACCGCTTTAACGCGCTTTTGGATAAGCACGCGGCCTTTGTCGGTAAACATGTCACGTACAATCTGTTCAACCGTCACATTGAAAAATTGTTCTGTTGAACACAGACCACCGGATGGCAATCCGGTGGTAGATCCACTGCCGCGAACCCATCACCGGGTTGCCGCCACAGTGCTCTGCGACGCGACGCCCCGAAAGCACGGGTTGATACTGCGGTGGTGGATCTAAAACAATGGATACACCGCAGACTAACAAACAAGGAGCTTTATGAAAATTTTATTGACCACCACAAGTTTCCAAGACACGCCGGGCAAACATCAGGAACTGCTCAACGGTGCCGGCTTTGATATTGTCCGGGCACGCGGACCGCTTACCGAGCAACAGATGCTGGACCTCGTGGCGCAACAGGGCCCCTTTGATGCGCTGTTAAATGGCGATGACCAAATCACCGCTAAAGTTATTGACGCGCTCCTGCCCCAGATGAAAGTAATTGCCAAATACGGCATCGGCCTGGATTCCATTGATGTCCAATACGCCACGCACCGGAAAATTCCCGTCTTGTTTACACCCGGAGTCAACGAAACCACGGTCGCGGAACACGTCTTTGGCCTGATGGTTGCCGTGGCCAAACAGTTCTGGTTCCATCTGAATTCCGTAAAGTCCGGGCGATGGGATCGCAAAACCGGCTGTGAACTGCGCGACAAAACCCTGGGCGTGGTGGGTATGGGGAGAATAGGTAAGGAAGTCATCAAGCGCGGCGTGGTTTTCGGCATGAAACCCCTGGCGTTTGATCCCTATTTTGATGAAGCCTTTGCCGCCGCGCACGGCGTGGCCCGTATGAACTCATTTGATGAGCTATTCAGTGCCGCCGACGTAATCAGTCTGCATACCAATCTCACCGATGAAACCCGCGGAATGATCAATAAGCGAACGCTGGGCCTTATGAAAGACGGAACAATCCTGATCAATACCGCGCGCGGCGGACTGGTGGTAGAAGAGGATATCGCTCAGGCGTGCAAAAGTGGAAAACTTCGCGGCTACGGCACGGATGTGGTCGGGCATGAGCCTATCGATCCGCATCATCCATTTATTAAAATTGACAATATCATTGTTACACCCCATATCGGCAGCCGAACGCTGGAAAGCGTGCAGCGCCAAGGCGTGCGGGCGGCGGCCAATCTGGTGAATTTTCTTAATGGCCATTCTGATTACATTCAGGCCAACAAGTTTTAACCTCCGTATTGACAACCCCGACGAAAGCGAAGATAACGAGGCTAATATGACCAACACCCCAACGACTGAATTTGTTATGCCGATCGCCATGCACAACCACATCGTGCGGGCTGCGTATATTCATCGCGGCTTTACGCCCGAAGAATCCGCCGCCGCCGCCCGGTTCAGCGATCTTACTGCGCTGCACGGCATCAAAACCCATAACGCCATCAAGGCCCTGCACCTGGATGAACTCTTTGGCTCCAAGGCCGGTGGCTGTGTGCCCGGGGCCACAATTGAAGTGTTGCCTTCCAAGTTCAAAGCCGTCGCGCGCTGGAATGCCAACCGCAAACTAGGGCAGGCCACCGCCTTTGCCGCCATGGAACACTGTATGAAATTGGCCGATGAATTCGGCGTGGGCGTTGTAAGTGTGGATAATGCGTTTCATTATCTTTGGGGCGGTGGCTATGTTATTGACGCTGCTAAAAAAGGCTATCTGGCTTATACCGCCTGTACCGCCGCTTTAGCCGAAGTAGTGCCGTTTGGCGGAAAATTTCCCACCCTTGGCACCAACCCCCATTCCTGGGGGTTCCCCACCACCCAAGCCATCGGCTTTCCGATTTGCGTGGACTGGGCCACGAGTGTGGTAGCCATGGGGCGCGTGCAGCAATTTTCCCGTGAAGGCAAACAACTTGGCCCGGGCTGGGCGGTGGATAAAGACGGCAACCCCACGCAGGATCCGAATAAAGCCGCGGCCCTGTTTCCCTTCGGTGAACATAAAGGGTATGGCCTGTCGTTGATTGATGAATTACTGGCGGCTTATATCGGCGGTTCCCTGCCGACGCTGCGCAGCCGCTGGAGCATCGGCCCCAAGGACGAAAAGCGCACCCCCTGCTTTTTCTTCCAGTGTATTCGCGCTGACGCCATCAGCGGTGATGCCTTTGCGTATAACCGCTCACAGCAGGAGAATGTTAAAGCGGTCTTGGAGGATATCCGCGGGCATGGCAATGAAAAAACACTGCTGCCGGGAGAACCTGAGGCACGGGCGGCGCAACGCTCGGAAAAACTTGGCGGTCTGATTTTTACCGCCGCCGAAATTGACGCCCTGGAAGGTATCGCCCGCGAAGCGGGCGTGGCCTTTGACCGTAAAAATCTCAAACCTGTGGAGTCATCATGACACATCCTCTTTTGGACATCAGTGGAAAAGTTTGCCTTGTCACCGGCGGTACCAGCGGCCTGGGCAAGGCCATTGCGCTGGGGTACGCTCAGGCGGGTGCCAAGGTTATCGCAGCATCCAGCAATCCCGACAAGGTCCAGGCGATGCGGAATGAACTATCCGCCATTGGCCCGGGGCATGATGCCATCGCCCTGAACGTAACCGATGCCGCCGCCGTGGATGCCGCGCTAAAACATGCCGCCGCAAAATACGGCCGCCTCGATGCCGTTGTCAGCGCCGCCGGCGCGCATAAAAAACAACCCGCTCTGGAAATGTCCGTTGAGGAATTTGAGCGCATCATCCGCATCAACCTCATCGGCAGTTTTATTGTCAATCAGGCGGCGGGAAAAATCATGAAGGATCAGACGCCCGATTCCAAATCTGTGCGGGGCTGCATCATCAATATTGCCAGCATCAGTTCATTTATGAGCCTCACCGAAGTGATTGCCTACGCTTCCAGCAAAACCGGCGTGATGGGTTTAACCCGCGGACTGGCCAATGAATGGGCACCTCTGGGCATCCGCGTCAATGGCATTGCTCCCGGCTTTTTCCCGACTGATCTGAATCGCAAAATCCTCGAAGGCACGCCGCGCGGCACCTGGGTTAAAGCGCATACCCCCATGGCCCGTTTTGGCAATGCCGAAGAGCTTGTTGGTGCGGCGATTTACCTTGTCAGTGATTCCGCGAGTTTCACGACCGGCGAAACCATCGTAGTTGACGGCGGATTTCTTACCAAAGGCGTATAAACAGTGCGTAAGCCGCCCACGACACGCTCCCCAGCGACACGACAAACCGCGAGGCGTATTGCACGAGGTACCGTCGGACTGGCCAAAGCCGCCATGGGCATTGATAAAGCTGACGCCATCACCATGATGAAACGCTGGGCGATATGCGATTCCTGCAGCAGCGCCGTAAAAACAGCCGGCATTGTCCAGACTTGCTCGCAATGTCACTGTATGCTGCGAGCAAAAATCCGCCTCGCCCACGAACGCTGCCCCCTCAACAAATGGTGACATGCACGCTTGACGGACATGCTCTTTGAACCGTCACGAAGCAACTGCCTGCGTTTTTAATGATTCAATCTGCACAAGTTGGGCAGCGTGGGGATCCGGCACGTTGTCACTGTGACACACCGCTTTTTTGCCTTTATGCGCCAACGCGTGAATTTGTTCCTGCGTTAATACGCCGCGCTGCTTGAGCAGTTCCGCGCCTTCCGCCGATACGCCCGCGGATTGTGCTGATTTTTTCGCCGGCTCAAAATTCACATCCTTGCCGCTGGCGAATTCCTGGATTTCCTTGCTGATTCGCATGGAGCACCAGTCATGCCCGCACATGGCGCAAAAATCGGTGTCCACTTCCAAATCTTCATCGTGTAAAGCCCGGGCGGTTTCGCCGTCAAAGGCCAGTTCAAACATCTTCGGCCAATTCAAAGCCGCCCGCGCTTTGGACATATCATCATCCCATTGCCGGGCACCATTCACGCCACGGGCAATATCGCCGGCATGCGCTGCGATTTTATACGCAATGCAGCCCGCTTTAACATCCTGCGCTTTGGGCAGACCCACATGTTCCTTGGGCGTTACATAGCACAACATCGCCGCGCCGGCCCGCGCTGCTTCCGTAGCACCGATGGCGCTGGTGATGTGGTCGTAGCCGGGAAATACATCGGTGGTCAGCGGCCCGAGCACATAAAAGGGCGCATCATCACACACGCGCTGCTGAAGCTGCATATTCATGGCGATCTGATCCATCGGCACATGGCCCGGCCCTTCCACCATCACCTGCACACCCGCTTCACGAGCGCGATAAACCAATTCACCAAGAGTCCGCAGTTCCGCCAACTGCGCCGCATCCGTGGCGTCGGCGCAGCTGCCGGGCCGCAGGCCATCACCCAACGAATACGTGACATCATATTGCCGCATAATCGCGGAAATTTCATCGAATAATTCATACATCGGATTCTGCTTGTTATGCACGATCATCCATTTGGCCAACATGCTGCCGCCGCGGCTGACAATGCCCGTCAACCGATCTTTTACCAGCGGGAGATGCTGTTTAAGCACGCCGGCATGAATGGTGAAATAATCCACACCCTGCCGGGCCTGGCGTTCAATTTCCTTAAGGATAATGTCGTAGGATAGTTCTTCGATTTTTCGGCCAATAATCATGGAATAAATGGGCACAGTGCCGATGGGTATGGTACTGTGGTCAATAATTGCCTGTCGGCATTCCACGAGATTACCACCGGTGGATAAATCCATGAGCGTATCGGCCCCGAATTTTTGTGCCCATTGCAATTTGTCAACTTCTTCGGCCGTATTGCTGGAAACCGGCGAAGCCCCGATGTTGGCGTTGACTTTGGTTGTTACCATCCGGCCAATGGCCATAGGGTCTAATCTTTTAGCGGATCGCAGACCCTTAAATGCGTTCGGATCAGCGATGATTTTGCTTCGCTGCGCTACGGTCTGATTCACCCATAGCCGCTGGGCATCACCCCGTGCGCCCGGGTGCCCGGCATCCTGGGACGCATCATATTGAATGTCCATGGGTGACGCCGCCGCCGCCTGCCCGCCCGCTCCCTGCAAATGTCGAATATTGGCGGGAATTACCAAGCGACCGCGCGCTACTTCCTGTCGGATAAATTCCGGCGTTTGCCCTTCGCGTTGGGAGACTCGCACCATCTGCGGCGTAATCAATCCCGCGCACGCAAATTCATATTGGGTAACAAGATTTTTTGCAGCCTGAATCATCATGTGATACTCCTGAATTGGCCGCAACTGCGGCCAAATAAGCCTGCGGGTCTGGACTATTATTTCCATACCGAAACATAGCCACGCCCAAAATCAAATAAAAGCGGAGACGATGCAAAACAACGTAGAAGTCATCGCTCGCGCTCCCTACGCCGGTACAATCCGGGTCAGGTTCCAAGGGTTTATTCTCAGTTCCCGTTCAGTGGAACACCCCTGGCGAACAGGATGAAAGTATATCACAACGGTTCAACGACGGGAATAAAGAAATTGCGTGGTCCTTTGGACCCAGAGCATAATTACACAGAGACATGTGTATGCTGTTCAATCCCGATCACTCGAATTTACGCGGCATTGCCAACCGCGCCTCTGCGGTACAAGCTCCATCCGACACGCGGAGCCGCGCACTCGGGTAATATCTGCCTTGATATTCAAGGATCTCGGCATGGATGCTAAGACCATCGGTAGCCCGGACCACCGTCGGGTTCATTTTTTCAGGATAACCCGATCCCGATGCCGCCAACGTGCGGCACGACGTTGGGGGATTATCGCCATGACCATCAGCGCCCCGCCGTCCCGTGCCGATGACCGGGCCACCGCGGAATCCAAAAATACCCGACCGTAATACCGCCGCACCGGGATGCGACCGCGGACTAATATTGTGCGCGGAAATACGGAATTCGGCGGTTAAAACCACAGATATGCGCTATCTTCAAGCGCCCCGACGGCAACGTGCCGAACGACGCCCCCGGACATACGGGAAAAACCGAATCGTCACACGGGACTGGCTATATATGATTTCGCCCTATCCGCCATCCGAAAATGAGATGTTTTCGCTTGACTTAACCGTCTAAAATACCGATAATTACTTAGATGCGTGCCGCTCGGATTATCCGGTGTTGGCAGGATATAATCAACGCACAGCAAGGTGTGCCTTTGGCATGATTGCAAATCTTGGTTTTCGAGATTCGGTGCTGGGTAGTTTTATCCAGTCATAGGCCTTCGGGCCGCCGAATCTCTTTTTTTTCGTTCATATCTGATCCGGCCGATCTCGCATGACCTTTAGGCTTGATTGATTCTGGCCACCTACAACCTCCATATTCAACATGTCGTGAACAATATCCCACAATGGCCTGATTCGTTCCTCACCCTGGAATCGCATTGCAATTACCGTAGTGATGATATCGGCAAGTTGTAGGCCGTAATTATGCCCTTCCGAAACCGCAAAAAAAGGAACACGCAAAATGCTGTCGTATGACAGCCCAAGCGGACTGCGAGAGAAAAAATTTGTAATTGCCATGGCATTTTTGCGATGCGTGTGGTGGTCGCGGTTATCAAAGACAAGTTTAGCAAACCGGCCAGGAAACCGGCGTTTCATATAAAGATCGATTCGTTCAAACAAGTATCGATATGTGAGGTCCAGCCGGTTTTCGTCTCCACAGACAAACGATTGCAAATCACTTCGGAAGCACACGACGCCGAAAACCCCCAGCTTTTTGGTCCGGCAAAACTGTAGCAACTCTGTCGCGAGATTCCACTGCATCGAAAAGCCCTTTATTTCCATCTGTTTAAACGTGGCACCGCCCAGAAGTTCCTTCCCGTGAAGTTCCTGCTCCGGCCTCAACACCACGCCGTGATATGGCCGACGAACGCCGAATACATCGGCTTGAACCGAGTGAAATATGTCCTCTGGTATCGCAACGCCGCTAAGCACGCCGAACTTTTTTCCGTGCCGAAGATGTGTGCGAAAGCTCTCGTCCAGAAAAATAAGCATTTTGGTAAACTCCAAAACAAATGTGGCCAGCTAGCCTCGGCCAAAACTCACCCTTGCAGTCCACTATAATCTCAACATCAAGAGAAGGCACCGCTCGCACTTAGGAAGCAAACATGGGTTTCGTTTTCAATAGGGCCCCGGCGGTTCCGAAAGGCCGGAACCGCCGCAGAAAACCTCTCTGGTGGCCGTGGTACAATTATTACCACAATGGTTCAACGACGGGAATAAAGAAATTGCGTGGTCCTTTGGACGGGGCCTGTGACAGTTTCCGCGGCGCGGCGGCGGCGGCCGCCGAGAGAGGAGAAAGTTGAGAGTGGAAAGTAGAGGGGCGAGGAGTCAGGCCGGCCAAGATGCCCAAGTTATGGAGGCAACTTGCCCAAGTTGCGCAGGTTGATGGGGGCGTTGATTTTAGCGGATTTGGTTCATGTTGCCCTTGATGCCCAAGATGTTTTGAAGGCCCCCACGGGGCCAGCGTTCAGGAGTTGGGAGGCTTTTTGGGCGCGAAATGGGCGCGGGCGGCTGGTGCTTCGCTCAATGATTAATGAGCCGGCCTTTGGCCTTAATGAGACACGGTGCCACGCGCTGCTTAAAATTGGTGGAACGCTGCACTGGGAGAACGACGAGCAAGCCCAATACGCGATTTCAAATCGTCTCGCGACTACGGCATCCATGCTACAGCACGGCGCAGAGAATCTTCACCAAGGGCAGGTCGTGCCGCGGTCAGCATCATATTCTTTACTTTTCAAACGGCGGCGAGCCGCCTTAATGATCAATGACCAAAGACCAATGATCAAAAAATTCGGAAAGCGCCGTGCGGCATCGCTTTAGAATCCAGAATTTGGAATCCAGTGATGTCGTGGAATGCTATAGGGGGGAGCGCCAGCGCTTAATGAACAAAATGAATAATGAGACGGCTTCGCCTTAATGGGATGTGGTGCGGCGCACCGCTTGAAGTTTGGGGATCGCTGCGGCAGTGCAAGCGTCTTTCACGGATCACGGAGCAAATTGGGTGACCGGTGGCAGGTTACAGGGGATATTTTCACGGATCAAGATCGTCCCAGTATTGGCCAGCAGGTTCCGTATTGGTCCGTGAATTGAGTGACCGGGGCGGGCGAACTTTGGCTTGACAAAATTCTCCGCCACCACTGGCGACGAAAAATGCCTTAGGTTAATCTACGCGGTGTATGAATTCTGGCTTGGTCAATGGGGAACGGCATGGCGCAGGTGGTCATAGAAAACCCGGTCATCAACTCGCCATTTGACGAGCCGTCACGCCATTTTAAATTCGATGAAACCGGCATCACGAATGATATTGCCACGTTCCGGCGGCCAAGTTCCTATTTCGTCCCCATTCCGCGCCCGCGCAAAACCGGTGGCAAGAGCCAGCACACGTTTGACGAGTGGCGCTCCGACCGCGCGGTGGAAAACGATCCTGTCAACCGCATCCGCCAGCGTGTGCAGGCCTGGCGCAGTGGCCGCTATCTGGACGATGTAAGCCGCACCACCGCCCGTTTGCTTGCGCACTGGCGTTCTGACAATCGCCATCGCCGGTTATTTTTCTGCCAGATCGAAGCCCTTGAAACGCTCATATACATCACCGAAGTAGCCAAAAAATATGGCGATCAATGGATTGACAACGACCTCGCACAGGCCGGCGACTACGCCAATCCCGGCCTCCACCGCACCGCCTGCAAACTTGCCACCGGGGCGGGGAAAACGGTGGTAATGGCCATGACTATCGCCTGGCACACCCTTAATAAGATCGCCAATCCCCAGGACGCCCGGTTTTCCGATGCCTTCCTGATCGTCACCCCCGGAATTACTATCCGTGACCGACTTCGCGTACTGCTGCCATCCGACCCGGAAAGCTACTACCGTACGATGGACATTGTTCCCGACAATCTGCTTGAACCCATGAATCGGGCCAAAGTCATTATCACCAACTTCCATGCCTTTAAGCGGCGGGAAAAAACGTCCGCCAGCAAACTCACCAAAGCGATTCTCGGTGAGGGTAGCGCATCGGTATTCACAGAATCCGAAGGTGAAATGATCCGCCGGGTCACGCGAGATCTGGGCA
>DAHVEJ010000054.1 GCA_027313145.1 Phycisphaerales bacterium
CAAGACGGATACGGTTAGTATGTCCATGGCAAATGTGCGAAGAGCCGACGAGTTCTGTGGCGGCATCCACCCCAGTGGCTGGCAGAGAAACAGAAGGTCTAACAAGCTTAGCAGCCAATACGTCACGGCCAATCCGAAACCGCAATCGCCGCCGCCGCTTATCTTGTTTTCCTTAAAAAACCGCCGATAGCTGCGCGTCAATGGAAGCAGGGTGAGCAAAGGTAATATCTGGTCGACAACCGAGAATTGGAACGGCAGCAATAATAACCAGATCAACCACGGCCAACGCATCCGAAGCTGTTGTGGAATCGCCCGCGCGGACGCCCAAAATATCCAGACGCAGAAAACGACACCTGCCGCAACCGCCAGCAAAAGCGCTAGCACAACGACAAAAAGAATAACCGTCACCATATTCTCCGCCACCAGGGATAATGACACCCATCCCGGTTTTTACGATCGCGCGAAACAATAAACGCAATGTTACGACAGGAAGGCCCCCCGGTCGAGCGGTTGGCATCGCGCGAAATCAGCATGACACATTTACGGCCCAAATAACGCGACGGGAACAAACCTGAAAGACGTTCATTTACAATTCATTTACAAGGAGATAGCGGAGGGGAGGACTGACGCTACGGGGTTGGTTTTTTCCAGCGCTGCAGCAGCAGGGCACCGATTCGGCGGGCGGTGCGGTAGCGATTCAATGATATGGTGCGGTTCACGGTATATTTTTTGCCGTTGAAGATGATGACTTGGGGACTGTGGCCTGTGGGCAGTGGGTCCAGATTGGTCCAGTGAATCAACATTTTCCGCAGTGGGGTGGTGGCGTGCAGTTTCCATAGTTCATGCAGCATGGCAAGTTCCACCGTAACGCTTTGATCCATCAGCAGCCGATGCACCAGCCAGACCTGCTCGGTGCCGTGCAGTTTGGGGGCAATTGCCGCGGCGCGTAATCGTTGGCTGCGGTGTTGTGACATCACCAGGCGCAGGAGTTCGACATCCTGCGTGCGGAATCGCGCCCAATTAAGCAGAGCCTGCCTTTCTTGTGCTGGAAGCTGCGAAACAAGATAAATCCATCGAGACATCGCGGCATTGAACGCCATAATTTGTGATAGCTGCTTCTGCCAATGCATGGCGGTCGCCATCGTGATCAGCGTGCGGTACTGCGATGCCAAAGCTGCTTTGACTGATTTTGCCGATGTGCTGCCCCGCACCAGTTCGGCCATCGCTTTGTGCAATAACTTCATTCGTGCTTTTATCTCTGCCCGATGAAGTTTTGCACGGCCATGATCTATCGCTGGTGCCGGCATGGGCGCTGCGGCGCTATTCAGCGGTTGTGTGGCGGCCTTGGCTGGTGCCGTTGTTGGCAGGCTCCATCGCGCTAAAAGTGCCGCAGCGAATTGTCGTGTGTCGATAACATTGTTTTGCCGGTTCATTCGGTAGAGGACCGGCGCGGCATTAACCGCATCGCGACCAAATAGAAACATTTTCCAGCGGCGCGGTTTGGATAAACCATTCATACTTTTCTCTGTGGCCCATTGCCGCAGAAGGGCCATTTCCGCAGATGTGGGCCGCCGATCATAAAGTTTCGCCATCACCGATAAACGCACGACAAAAACCGGATCCTGTAACAGTCGCCTGATCAGGACATCGGCGAACGGGCCAGGCAATTTTACTAAAGCTTGTAGGCCCGCAAGGCGCTGGGCCGACCATCGGGAAAATACGTGATTGACAATCGGTAAATTGGCGCGGCGTAAACCCCAGCTGAATAAGGCCACACGCCCGGAGCGTGGAAAGGTCATCACCGCCCCGGCCCATCGTCCCACTTGGGCGTTATACCGCAGCACAGAACGCAATTGTGGGGACGGCTGCTGCGGCAGAGCGGCAGCATCGCTTAATTGGCCCAGTGTGTCAGCCAGCGCCTGCTCAATAAGTGCTGTGCGCGTTACGCGGCCAGTTCCGGGAGGTACTGCGTGATACAGCGCTTTTTGATAGGTGGCAACCGCGGAATCCGGCAGGCTGTAAACATTCCGCATCAATGGCCAAAGCCAAATCGCCAGAACTACCAGCACAATGGGAATTATTACCAGTGCCGCGGAAAGCACCCAAGATTTTTCTTCCCGGTTTGGAAGCATTGTCACTCCATTGACGTATTACATGGCATTACTTTGTCGGGGGCTGTTCCGCCATGGTTAAAATTATTTTCCAAATTTCCTCTGACACCGGCATAACCGATAATCGACCAAGCCGGGGCAGTTCCCACCGCGCCAGCCGCGGGTCCGCTTTGACTGCGGCCAGCGTGACAGCAAAGCGCAATGTCGGGCCTGGTTTAATATCCACCACGGCCTGTTTCGCGTCGCCGCTTTTCGGATCACTATATGCATCCGATACGGCCACAGCCAATCCCACGACTGCCTTCTCGGCACCGGTATGATAAATCATCAGAGCGTCACCTTTTTTTATTTGCCGCAGGTATTTCAACGCCAGATTATTATTTACGCCATTCCAGACGGTTTTGCCATCGCGCAGCAGATTGTCAAAACTGTAATCATCCGGTTCGGTTTTAAGAAGCCACTTGGCCATGGATCGGTTCCTTATCATGATGGATTTGAAATTACTGCACGCGCGGCATCATCCGAGCGGTGGTATACGGTTCTGGATAATCATCCAGGATCGATCGCCGGTGGCTGTGGCGGCGGGGCCTTGGAATCCGGTAGCGGCCTGGGCGGCGGCGGCTGATTTTGCCCGTGGCGTTGTTGAGATTGCCGGCCGTGATTGCCGGAATTTTTGCCTCGGCCTCGGGCATTATTATTACCGGCGTTGCGCTGCGGTGGATTGCCGGGCTTATCGGGCGGGCGGCGCGGCGGGGTCGTCGGCGGTCTATTTTGGGAGCTTGCGACAGGACGATCATTCGTCGGCTCGCCGGGCTTTCGCGGGGTCTGGCCGGGGCGCGCTAAATCCGGGGCGGCATTTTCGCCGTCGCCGGGAAATTGCTTGGCCCGCCCGTCGGTGGTCAAAGGTTTTGGCAGGTCAAAAGCCTCAATACTTTCCATCGGCACCGCGGCCCGATTGCCGTTGTCATATTCCACCAGCACCAACTGCGTAAGAATCTGGCCGTCCATCACCCACGCTTCACCTTCGGCAGTGCGAACACGGGAATGTTTCCGCGGCAATCGCTTGCGCAAGTCTTCATAGGTTTCGTCTTCATAACGCAGGCAGCACATCAGGCGTCCGCATCGACCACTGATTTTTGCGGGGTCTAATGTGGCCTTCTGCACTTTGGCGGAGCGCATGGAAATTGGCGTAAGCACCTTGAGAAATTGTTTGCAGCAGCAGTGCTGTCCGCATTTTTCATAATCCGCCACCAGCCGGGCTTCATCGCGAGCGCCGACTTGCCGCAGATCAATTCGCGCATGCAACTGATGGGCCATATCGCGCACTAAAGACCGGAAATCCACGCGGTGTTCGCTGAGAAAGTAAAAGACAACCTTTTCGCCGCCCAGGAGAAATTCCACATCCACTATTTTCATTGGCACGCGGTGCACTTCCACCATGCTGCGGGATATTTTCAAATATTGGGCGCGCTGGCTGTCGAGGCGAGCCTGCTCGGCAATATCTTGCGCGGTGGCCACACGCAAAACCCGACCGCTGTCGGAAAACGGGAAATCCTTCCCGCCTGATTGGTCGATATAATCCAACAGTTTGTCGCGCGTGATGGATTTATTACAGCCTCCGTTGCCGCAGACCGTGGTCAGCATTTCCGCCATCTCCACGCCCCGGCTTGAACGCACCACCAACCGCGACCCGCAGCCCACTTTTTCTTTGACATCACTTTGAAATTCCCCGATAAGTTTCAGGTAGCCATAGCGCACCACCATTGTTTTTGGCGGTGGCGGAGCCGGAATCACTGGTTCCAGCGGCATAATTTCAAGCGATATCGGCATAGTTTCTCGTCCGATTAGATGATCCCATGGGCGGACAAAACAACATTCATCAAGGCGTATTGTAATCGCCTTCCACACGGAATAAAACCAAAGGAAAAATTGCGAGGTACAGGTTGCCGGGGGCAGTTACAGCTTTGGCAGCCGCCGGCCGAGCCGTTGGAGGTTAACCGGCAGGTTTACCCGCCAAGAAATATTGCCGTGCCGTTGATGATGGATGCGGCCGTTATACCCCGCTGGGGAGCTTTTCCCGCACACCGATCGTTGGATGGGCCGCGGTATTTTCGCTGTGGCGCGCGTAATGGTGAAACGCGCTGGTGAGTTGCCGGGTGATCGGCCCGACCTTACCGTCGCCGATCGAGCGTTTATCCACGCTGGTTACGGGCACCACTTCCGCGCCGGTGCCGGTGAGGAAACATTCGTCGGCTGTGTATAAATCATAACGTGTGAGATTTGATTGCCGGGTTGGAATACCGGCAGCCACAGAAAGTTCCAATACGACTTCGCGGGTAATACCCAGGAGAATGCCGCTTTCTTCCGCAGGTGTTAACAATTGACCGTCGCGCACAATAAAAATATTATCGGCCGTACACTCGCAGATAAAACCCAGCGGATTGAGCATCACGGCCTCCGGCACGCCGGCATCAATGGCTTCCCATTTGGCCATGATGTTATTGAGATAATTGAGGCTTTTGATTCTCGGTGATAAAGCCGCCGCGGCAATGCGCGGGGTACTGGCGGTAATAATGGCCATGCCGTTACGGTACGTTTCTTCCGAATACATTTTAATGGAATCGGCGATGATAAAAATCGAAGGCTTACTGCATGTCGCCGGTGAAATGCCCAAGGCCCCCACGCCGCGCGTTACCAGCAGGCGGATATAGGAATCGGTAAGTTGGTTAGCCTGCAGTGTGGCGGCCACCGCTTCGCCCAGGTCATGCGGAGAAAGGGGAATCTCCAGTCGAATGGCTTTGGCCGAGTTGTACAGTCTTTTAAGATGATCCGCAAGGCGGAAAACCCGTCCATTGTATTGTCGCAGGCCTTCAAATACACCATCGCCATACAGCAATCCGTGATCAAACACGCTCACCGCCGCGTGCTCCATAGGAACCAGCCGCCCATCCATCCACACCGTTTTGCTCATAACCGAACCGCCTGTTCCTAAAGTTACAGAACCTATCATTTTAATCGCACGCGGCACGGGAAGCAAAAAACCAGAAAAAAACGGGAAAAACGGGCGTGGCAATTTTGCGGGCGGGGTCAATATTGTTGTTTGATGGGTGGGATCGCGCCGATGATATTCATCCATTGAAAAATACGTGGTCAAGGTACCGCACAGCCTTCGTATTCAACGGTGGCTTGGCCAACTTGCACAACCAAGTTATGTAATGCGGCCCCACACAATACTTCATCTATCACTTCTATCGGCTTGCGCGAATGAAAAGGATTAAACATTTTCCTCAAATTAAATTCCGCGAAGAATTGATAAACTTTTTGAGGCTCTTGGTTCGATAACATACGGTTGGTAAGAATACTGTGCGGAGCAGTGCGTTGAGCGCTACGAGTTTATCTAAAGTTGAGCGGAAGCAGATTCTTCAAATTATTGAAAATTTGAAGAATGAAGGGGAATCTCTGGGCCGTCGGCATCGGCGGCGGCCCGTGCAACAAGTCATGTGGCTAAAGCGTCTGCCGCGACCTGAACGTCCCAGAAGCGCCGCTTTTCGCGTGCATACCGAAGATGTGTCACTCAAAGGTATGGGGTTTCTAACCCGCCGACGCTTGCAGGAAAACGAATATGTTGTGGCACCTTTGCAGTTCCGCGAAGGTGGGGGCATGTTGGTTTTGTGCCTTGTACGCTTTTGCCGGCAATTGCCGGAGGGCGGCTATCGTGTCGGAACGGAATTTGAGGAAACTCTGGCCGACCCTACCGGGACGACGCGTATTCCCCAAGGCTGGCTGAAAAAAGCCTGGTCAGCCGAAATCACAACCTCCTGACAGCCGCCATGCGGTTGTCAGCTAAATTGACTAAGCCTCCTTAAATCAGCGGCGATTGGCACGTTCACGTGGCTCTTCACCGCTGATTTATTTTACATGCACTTTGACACGGTCGTTGCGCAGAAGCCCACGAGGCACCGCATTGGCGCATAGCCGGACGACATTTTGATACTTCCGGTCTGGAAGCAAATTAGCGGGTAGGCTCTACCACGGACTGCGTGCGCACCAGCACATGGGCATCATTGAGCAGGTGGAACCCCTCAATATGTACGGCCCGCCGGTGTAACTGCGTCACAACGACGGATAATCCAACGGTTTCACCCAACTCATTTTTCCGATGGGAGACCACGCCATTTTGTTCGTCGGCAATGCGGAGCAGCTCGGCAACCGAATTTTCAAAAAGCGTATCGGTCACGTGCTCTTCATTAATTGCCAGGTAATAATGATGTGTTTCGCCCAGCGCGACATCATAAAGTTTGTCACCCTTGCACGGAATGCGTTCCAGCAGGCCGCGTTCCGGAAGAGATTTATTGGGAAAGCAGCAAAGTTCACAAACCGTGTGCGGGCCGGTAATGGTCAACATGTGACCGCCATGGTTTAACAGCCAGATATTAACATCAAACTCACCCACCGCGCGAGCGCGGCGAATATCCGCGGAAATCAATTCCGGATGCAGGGGACGATCATATACCAGCACGGAGACACCGGCACTGCGCGGTTTCTTGTGATGCACACTCATGGTTGATTCCTTTTGGGATTTCATACGCCTTTACCTCATTAAAATTCGGGCAAACATCCTGTTTGCCGTCTTATTCCATTGTTTTTAATCCAATTCGGGTCGATGGCACTTGTTTTGGCCTCAACCCAACCTTAGACACTCATTACACAACACATCTTACTTTGTATCTTTATTTCACAATCCTATTTTTATTAGCGAAATTCGCATTTCCAGCTCCAAAAAAAACGCCCTCCAATACAACCGGTGTTGCGGATCCCTTATGGGACGTCGATCACTACCGTTTTGCCAGCGTTGGTGGCTGTCAGGATTACTCCCGCAGCCCGCTGCCGACGATCACCATACGATCACATACGACAGGCAACCACACATGGTTTCCCAGAGTATAGCAATTAAAAAGTCGAAACGGAAGATTTTTTTTGCGATTTTTTATTTCGCCTGTTTTGTGCGTTTCCACGCTGGCAAATTGTTATTTGAACGCGTATGCGAATATATTTCAAAAAACACCCTTTTATCAGACGCTTTCTTCTGGCATAATAGGCTTATGAGTAACTATATCAGCAACACCCGGATGCAGCGTGTGGATCAACATTGGCAGGCCAGCAATGCTGTAATTTGCGGCGATGTGACCCTGGGCGCGGACTGCAGTATCTGGTTTGGCGTAACCATCCGCGGGGATGTCGCGCCTATTCGTCTGGGCCAGGCGGTGAACGTGCAGGAAAATTCCGTGTTGCATTGCGACTATAACCAACCGCTGGTGATTGGGGACCGTGTAACCATCGGTCATGGAGCGGTGGTGCATTGTGCGTCTGTAGGAGAGGGAACGCTTATTGGCATGAAGGCGGTCATTCTTGGAGGGGCGGTGGTGGGGAAAAACTGTATTGTTGCAGCCGGGGCGGTGGTGTCACCGGGTATGGTAATCCCCGATGGGCAAACGGTCATGGGTGTACCGGCAAAAATAGTCCGACCGGTAAGAGAAGCGGAATTAACCGACATGCGCTACAACAATCAGCATTATGTGGAACTGGCCGCCCAGCACGCCGAAAATCCCGAACGCATGTACCGCATGGGGTAAAAACCCTTTTTTTCGCCAAACAGGCTCCTGATTTCCAACAATCAGGAGCGGCATTTCTGATCTGCCGGTGCCTGTCCGATGTGACTCCCGCCGCTGGCCGCCGGTGGCGGGCGGTGCAATTGCTACCGGCCGGATTCCACGACCTTTAATTTTTTGATTTGGGCGTTAATCTCCGCCACCTCCCGGGGTGACAGCCGCTGGATTTCAGTTTTTGGCAACGCGCTGTTAAGTTGCAACGCCAGTTTTAATTGCGCAATCCGTTCTGGTACGGTCAGGCCCGCTCGCCTGGTCAAGGCATAGGGCAAACGCACGCGCGCGTCGGTACGGTTGATTGACAGCAACTTATGTACGGCCCCGCGTGGATTTATCCCCATTTGCATCTCCACGCTGATTTTCCGCTGCAACCAACCCTGCGAGCGGGTATCACGCGCCAATACCGCATCCGCCGCCTTAAGCGCCTGCGGCCAATTGTGCTGTGCCAGCGCCCGCTTATACGCATGGCGATATACGGATGAATCCCATGGATACGTTCCGCGCACGGTCGGCACCCACACCGCCACTGTCAGAATAACCGCGAAAATACATAATGCCCCGCCAAGAATCATGCCGACGATGGCACTGTATGTGTTGTGCTTCTTAGGGGAGTTTTGTTCCACTGGCCGCGGGCCGGCACCCTGGGCCGCCAATGCCCCAAGAATAATCCAGAAGAGCATCGCCGTGGGCCCGGTGGCCAAGGCCATGTTAATCTGATCATAAAGCACCATTCCCGCCGCCCCCAGCACTGCCGCGTTCGCTACGACGCTCTGATAACGCGGATGGATGACACGCAAAAGCCGGTTGGCCAGCAGCATTCCGCCCAGCGCCGCTCCCGCGTATAGCGCTGAAAGAGCCAACTGATAAGTCGCCACCCCCTTGGCACCAAACCCGGGATGATCGACGGCTAATCGTCCACCCCACCACACCAGCGCCAAAACGATCAACGCGGTCATGGGCAGCTCGCGCTGAACTTCTCCATTGGAAAGTTCAGATCTCTCCCACAGCATGTTTAAAAAACCCCACAGTACCAGAGCTGCAAAACCAATCGCGGCGGGAATTCCCGCTTCTGCCGCAATGCGGATAAACATATTGTGCGGATCTTTCACATCTTCCGGCGCACTGGGAGGTTTGAATTGCGTATAGTGGTATCCAAAATTGTTCAACCCTACGCCTGTCAGCGGATGCCGCTGGATCATTCGCACGGCTCCCGTCCAATAATCCCAGCGATACAGCAGGTCCTTGGTGGGCAAGCCATGATGCATGATGCCATAGGAAAAAAGCCCCAATGCTCCGGCAAGCGCCAGGAGTAATACCGCGATAAAGGCCATCGGCTTATGCCCAGCGAGCCACTTATGCTTCCACCACGCCCCCGCCAGAACCGCCAGGCAAATGACAAAACTCGCGGTCCCGCCTTTGCTGCCGGTAAATACCATTACGGCAACGCCCGCCAGAGAAACCAGCAGCAATACCACACCGAGCACCAGATGATCCGGCAAATTCACATCCCCCGCTCTGGGTTGCTTTCCCGCAATGGGGGCTTTGCCGGAGATTTTTTTGCCCGGCATTGTCGGCGTTGCCGGCGCGGTTGTTGCGCCAGGCTTGGATAACAATCCCGCGATGGCCAGCGCCAAGCCTACCAGCAATAGAGGGCATAATGTTTCCGCGAAGCCGTCACTTAAAATTCCAAATCCGCTGACTTCCCGACTTTTCAGTCGGCTGATAAATAATTTCACCTGGGTGCTGTTGTGTTGCACGCCGGATTGGCGGAGCCACTGTTGTTGATGCTTTTGAAAATAATGAATCGTCTGGGGAATTTCCACATACCGCTGATATAGGCCTTTAAGTGTTACAGCGCAAAGCAACCCTGCCAGCACGGCAATGACCAGTCGTTGTCGCCGCGGCGTATGGCATAAAATTCCCGCTGTCCATCCGCCCAATAGCGCCATGCCCAGATCAAAGACCCCAACCAGAGCGGCAAACCGATTGGCCGCCGTGAAAATCGCCGCAACCGCCGCCGCCAGCACCCATGCAATCAAACCCAGTTGCACCCACTTGCCCGCGGAAATAGATTCGCCCGCCAGAAGCGCGACACCGCAGATCAGCAGCGATAAAATTCCCAATCCCATGACCTCCGCCGGCCCGGTCAGGTTCCCCACCGTCGATGCGCCCGTGTGCAAAAATGCCACGCTTCCACTCCAGACCCCATCGCCGATCGGCTCGGGTATGGTCAGGCGAAGGCACAGGACCACCAGCAATGCAGCCAGGGCCATCCACGCCACGGTGTTGCGTTGCGCCTGATTCATTGCACATGCTCTCCCAGGCGTTCCAGAATTCCCACAATGGTTAACACGCTTAGACACTGCGCGGCGATAAGCACCGCCTCAAATCCGTTGGCCTGGGCCAGCAGCGGGGCGGACAATCCGCTGGCCAATGTTACGGCATAAATCACCAGCACCGCGCCGCGCTTGGTAAAGCCATGCCGCGTAAGCCGATGTGAAAAATGATTGGTATCCCCCAAAAACGGACTGCGGCCCCGATGTAGCCGCAACAGGCATACCACCACAAAATCGTAGAGCGGAACCGCGGCCACCACCAGCGGCATAAGAACCGCATACCAGCGCCCATGGCCGGCGTAAAACGTGGTGCGAATGGTCAATGCGGCCAGAAAAAATCCCAGAACCATGCTGCCGCCGTCACCCATAAATATTTTTGCCGGTGGAAAATTATGGAACAGGAAGCCTGTCGCCGCGCCGACATAAAGCAGCAGCAACCCGCAGATAAACCACTGGTGCGTTTGCACGGCACCGATAAAAAAAAGCGAACCACATATCGCCGCCACACCCGCAGACAGGCCGTCCATGTTGTCCATGAAATTAAACGCATTGGTAAGCACGACAATCCACAGCACGCTGGCCGCCGCGGAAAGCAGTTCTCCGCCGGGGAAAAGATGATCCAGAAACGTCAGCACCCGGAAACCACCGGTTTGAATACACTCCCCGCCGCCAACCAGGGCGGCCGCCATCAGCAACTGCCACAGCAGTTTTGGAACCGCCCGCATGGCATTACGATCATCCACCAACCCGAGAATATGAATTCCCAGCGTGCAGATCAGCAGCCACAACGCCAGCAGCCGATGGGCCGCCAAGCCCGGCAAATATACGCGCACAGAAGCCGGCAAATAATTTTCCAGCGGCTTATGGGCAAACAAACCGGCTACCGCAATACCGCAAATCAAGGGAAGGCCAATCGCCCAGAATATGGCAATTCCCCCGCTGCGGGCGATGGGAGCATGATGGACCTTGCGCAAACCCGGCTGATCAATTAAACCGATGCGCGCCGAATAGCGCCGCACAACCGCGGTGCCCAGCACGCACAGCGCCAAACTGCTGAAAAATAGTCCCAGAGCGATTTGGAGCATCCATGAACCTCAACGAATCAGGCCATCTACCGCGCGGCGGATTTACAGAGCGCCAGCCGCCGCCGGCAGTTGTTTTACATAGGCGTCCCGGCATCGGAGAAAAAATTCCTGCGCCGTGGACGTGCGGTAATCCGCGTAGGTCCAGGGCCACGGTGCCCAGCCTGTCGCGGTCCAATGGAGCGTTACCTCCGCAAAAATCCCTTCTCCCAGGTAAACGCGGTGGCTGTGATCCTTGGTGGTTGCCAAAATCACTTTGGTGCGCGAGACATATCCGGGATCAATATTAATCGGTCGCTGGGCCGCACCGGGAAATTGCCCCGCCAGCAGCACTTCGGCGCTATTGGTTTCCAGCTTGCACTTGGCCAGCAACTGCGGCTGACAAAGTGTGGCAAAGCGTACCCATTGCCGCAGCAGGCCCGTGCCCATCTGATCTTCATAGTACGCGGTAAAATTAAAGTCGATAATTTCCGATTGATCATCAATCGGGCCATACCATTGGGAAAGATGCTGCCGCGCCGCCGCCAGCATCGCGTCGTTACCCGCAATGATTCCGGCAAACCGCAGGACGGGCAAAGGTTTATTGGGTAAAGCCATATTTCCGTCGCCTTTAATTGCCGCACACGCCCTGCCGATGGTCCCGGCCACCCACACCATGAAGCGGGCGGCGGGCGGAATATGTCAAGGCTGCCGGTTCCCGGTTAAACGCTGCCGCCCGGTTCCCGGAATCGGGCCGCACCAACAACCGTCGCCGCTTCCGCAGGTTGAATTATCGACAATGCCTCAAAATCAGCAAGCCCGACCGCCCCACCGTCAATTTGAGTTCCGCCCCGCGTTAAGAGAAAATGGCAATTCCGGCGATATCCGATTCGCGGGTCATTGGTGAACTTCCGCCCGGGGTGATAAAATCCACCTAATAGCGCAATGCGGCGCACTTTGGTAACAGGAGTCAACGATGGCAACCGCACGCGGTAAAAATAGCAGGCAATCCACAGTAAAAAAAAGTCGCGGCGCTACGCCGGTGGTCTCCAAGGCACCACGCGCGGAGGAAAAAGGGGAAACGCCCCAACCCGCTTCCGCCGCGGTGCCGCGCGGTGCCCAACTGGGTTTGAGTTTTGAGCAGCCCATGCTGCAATTAGAGCGGCAAATTCAGGAACTGGTGGTGATCCAGGAACAAAAGGGAGTGGATTACAACACCGAAATTATGCGTCTGCGGGACAACCTCACAGCGCTGATGAAAAAAACCTATGACAACCTTTCGGCATGGGAAACCGTGCAGGTGGCCCGGCATCCGGCCCGTCCGCAAACCCGCGATTACATTGATCTGATTGTCAAGGAATTTGAAGAACTCCACGGCGATCGGCGGTACGGGGATGACAAAGCCATCGTGACCGGCACCGGCAGAATCAGCAGTCATAAGGTGATGCTGGTGGGCCACCACAAAGGGCGAAATACCAAGGAAAAAATCGCCTGCAACTTCGGCTGCGCCCACCCGGAAGGGTATCGCAAAGCCCTGTTAAAAATGCAGTTGGCGGCAAAGTTCAAATTACCGATTGTGGCCTTTATTGATACGCCCGGAGCCTATCCCGGCTTAGGTTCTGAAGAGCGCGGCGTCGCGGAGGCCATTGCGTTGAATCTGCGGGAAATGGCCGTTCTGCCCACGCCGATTATCTGTATTGTCATCGGTGAAGGCGGTTCGGGCGGGGCGTTGGGCATTGGCGTGGGAGACCGCCTGGCGATGCTGCAATACGCATGGTACAGCGTGATATCACCCGAAGGGTGCAGCGGCATATTATGGAAGGGTTCAGACAATGCCGCCGATGCGGCTGAAGCCTTGAAACTTACCAGCAAAGAACTTAAGCAGACGGGCATTATTGATGATGTCATACGTGAACCCCTCGGTGCCGCACACCGCAATCCCCGCGCCGCCGCGGAAGCCCTGGAACGCTACATCGACCGGGCATTAAGGGAACTGAAAACCGTCTCCTCGGAAGATCTGGTGGATCAGCGATATCTGCGGCTGCGTAAATACGGATCCGAAGCGATGACCGGCGCGTGAAGGCCGGCAGGCTATTGCGACGTCCCATATAAATATATACCAATTTATAAATTGATATAGGGCTAGCACACGGCGGCACCCAGTGCCGCGCGGCTTGCGCGGCGCGGCGGGTGTCGGGGGCCAAGGCGTGTTAAAAATCCGTTGACGCGTGGGGAACCCGCCGCGCAATGCAGCGCCCGTCGTGGTGAAGGAACAGACAAAATATGCTTGTAAACAGCGGGTTTTGAATGTATTAAGATTTGCCATTGACACCGCCGCCGGTCCTGCGTATCTTTGTTATCCGTGGTTAAGCGTGTCCGGTAAATGCCGAATTCGCGGATATCACCGCCTTTGTGCGTGTACGGCGGCTGACAGCGTGAGCTGCGGCGCGGCGGTTACGCAAAGAGGCTGGAAATGGAAGAACATGTGAGCCGGTCACGCAGGGATGTTTGGCCGGGTGGAAGTGAATGAAGTCGGCATCTCATGCGATCCTGGATCTGGATATTCCAGTCTTGGAGCATGATGATTTTCCCCGCAGGATGCGAACGTATAAATTGTAAAATTCCTTCAGGCTTTTCCGGAACGACCGTCGCGCATGGTCGTAGGGCCAGGGGCGCTTTGCGCCTTGGCGCAACCGGAATATTAGGAGCCGGGTCATGCCAAATCTGGACAATCTCACCAGCGCGCGAAGCGTTTGGAATGAGGTCATCACCTATATTAAAAATCTCCATTCCGCCATGGTGCGGCAATGGTTTTCGGAACTCTCACCGGTGGATTTTAACTCCGGGGTCCTGACCGTCCGCTGCGCATCGTCGGTACAGCAGCAATATCTCACGATGCGGTGTCGCGATATTTTTAATGAGGCCGTTCAAGCGGCCACGGGTAAACTTGTCACCGTCAATTTTATCTGCGGTACCGTGGGTGGGGCACCGACCAAACTGGCCAATATCTACAATGACGTGATTTTGTCCCCGGATTATGTATTTGATAATTTCGTGGTTGGCCCCACCAATCAACTCGCCCATGCCACGTGCATGGCCGTGGCCGGCCAACCCGGAAAAAGCTACAACCCCTTATTTATTCACGGTGCGCCGGGCCTGGGGAAAACCCATCTCCTTCAGGCGACGTGTCAGGAATTGCTGAAGCGCCGCGCGGATATGCGAATTGTGTATCTGTCATGCGATAATTTTGTCAATCATTTCATGGAATGCGTGCAATCCGGCGATATGATGCAGTTCCGGAACATTTACCGCAGCAGCGTCGATGTGCTGATTGTCGATGACATTCATTTCTTAAAAGGTCATGAACGCACCCAGGAAGAGTTCTTTCACACGTTTAATGCGCTATTTCAGCAGGGCCGACAGATTATCCTAAGCAGCGACAGCCACCCTTCAGAAATTCCTGACCTCGAACAGCGACTGGTATCGCGTTTCAGCAACGGCATGATCGCTCCGGTGGGCAAACCGTGTTACGAAACGCGCTACGCCATTGTCCGGAAAAAGGCTGAACTGCGTGGTATTGAATTACCCGACACGGTAGTCCAAATGATCGCCCGCCGGTTTGAAAATAATATCCGTGAACTGGAAGGCGCGTTGACCAAGGTGCAGGCTTACGCCATGCTCAACGGCGGGAAATATGACGAATCCATCGCCGCGATGGCCCTGGGAGATATGACGCCCCCGTCCGAACGGTTGGTATCCATTCAAACCATCATGCAACAGGTGGTGCTATTCTACAATGTGCGACTTTCCGACCTGCAAAGCAAAAAACGTCATAAATTTGTGGTACTTCCCCGGCAGGTCTGCATGTACATCGCCCGGCGCAAAACCCGCCATTCCCTGGAAGAAATCGGCGGGTACTTTGGCGGACGCGACCATACGACCGTCATGCACGCCCTGCGGGCCATCGAAGACGCCAGAAAAACTGATGAAACCTTCTCTAAACATCTGGATCAGATCGAATTGAATATTGACACTGAAGCCTCCCGCGCCGGCGATGTCCGTGCCAGCCGGGCTTGAGAGTTTACTTTGGCAGGCCCGGGATTAAGTCACTTTTCGGCATAAAAGCGTTATTGGACCTTGCGGAAAAAGGCTTTATTTTCTACCAATCGGGCTTGATGAGGCCGCAATTCCGGTAAAATATTGGAATACGGCATTGACCATATTGATTCTGACCGATATAAGGCAGGGACTTTCGTCACGGGTCGTACCCGCTGATTAGCCGAAATGGGCGGCATTCTAAGCCGGACTCGGCGCACGTACTGCGTGCGGTTACTATATATGAAGTAAATAAATTGGTTAAAAAGGGATTGCAATGATGATCTTTCACCTGCGGAGAAGAGTAATAGCCCTTATGCTCGCGGCCGGTGCGGCAACCTTGCCCCTTGGCATGGTTCACGCGCAGGGGTCTGGCACGGCACGGCATCTTATGGCCGGACAACTTATTGATGACGCTCGCACCGTCAGCCGCAACCTTAACCTGCCGACAACGATTGCCGCACAGCAGGCTTTGACGCTGCTGGAAGAAGCGCGGCACATCGACGCAACATCCGCCACGGCCCTGCGGCTTCTGGCGGAAGCCGCACACGCCAATGGGGATCATGAGCTGCGCGCCAAAGTTTTGCAGGAACTGGTCAATCTTAAGCCCAACGATATAACCGCCCAGGTACAGCTATTTGATGCCATCGCAGCGCGGCGGCAAACCGTGACGGGTCGTATTTCCGTGTACCGCACCGTCTTAGCGCAAAAAACCTTCAATGATCAGGTACGCAGCGCCATGGCGGAAAGAATCGGCGGATTGCTTGAAGCGCAGGGGCGTAAAAAATCAGCAGCAAATATGTACATACGTGCGATTAAACTCAATGCCGCGAATTTAACAGCCTGGCAGTCTCTGGCCCGCACGTTGGCCGCGGAAAATGCCCCGGCATCCCAGCGGCTTTATGCCTTATTACATGCGTTGCGGGCGGACCCCTATCAGCCCGACGCACTTTCCGCGGTGTCCGATATCCTGGCCAATGCCCATGATTATAAACAGGCCGCCTCCTGGGCCAATGCTGCAATACGCCAGTATCAGCAGGCCCACAGGAGTATATCCCCGACGCAGGCGGCGAATCTTGCGGCCTATTGGGCAATTTCCGGGCAGAACGACCAATATCAGGCCTATATGGGTGAATTGCTGGCTTTAAAGCATCCCGTCACCCCTGTACTTATGATTGCGTTAACCCGCCGCACGCGGGGACAATTTGTCTCCGGCCCCACCGCCAAGGCTCTGCTGGAGCGCATCCATCATCGCCTGGCGGCCGCGATTAAAGCCGATCCCAAAAATAACTCCCTGCAGGCAGATGATGTGTGGCTGGATCTGTTTTACAACTCCAAACTTCCTCAAGATATCGCCCATCGCGTTGCTGCTCTGGAGAAAAAGCTCCCGGGCGGCTCACCGGAATATTACCGTCTTCGCGGCTGGCAGCTACTGCGACAAGGTTATACCGCCGCCGCTTTGACCCATCTGAAAAAGGCCGGAAATGACCCGTATGCGATGCTGGGCGTGGCCCGCATTTTAGCGGCCGACCATCAGAAAGCAGCGGCCGGAAAAATTCTCCAGCAACTTTGGACTTCCTCGCTGCCGACATTGCCCACCCTGGATGTGGCGCAGGCGGCCGCCAATCTGGGCATTACCCTTACGCCATCAAGCCGGGAACTGGCGATCAGCGAAACGGCCGCCGCGTATCCCAAATTAATGCTTCATGCCCTGGACCATCCAGGCAAAATCGTGCTGGTCACAACCGACTGGTCCAATCGCTTTATCACCGCCGGCGATCCTATGTACCTGCGCGTACACTATTACAATACGTCACCGTACACGCTGGCCGTGGGTGCCAATACCGCCATTACAACCAGCATCGCCATGGCCGGCAGTATTCAAGGCGTTAATAATTCCGCATTGGGCGTTTATGCGGTGGACAATAATCCGCCCGTACTCCGCTTGGAGCCGCAGGGTGGTATTACCGTGCGCTACCGCGTAGATCAGGGGGAACTGCGAAAGCTGATTTTAAACAATCCGATTTCAATCCTCGGCGGACAGGTGGAAATTATTACCAATCCGCTGGCAATGCAATCCGAAATCGTCCCCGGGTTAGGCGGTATGGAAATTAATGCCGGATATTTCAATGTCGATGGGTTCTGTCCCGGTGATCCACAATCCCTTTCCAATCTCGCCACGAGCCTGACATCCGTGCCCGCGCGGCAACAAATGCTTGCAGCCGGGGTGCTGGCCAGAAGCTTAACCATGCTTCCAGGCATTGAAAGCTCAGCCGCGCCCAGCGCTTCGCCGACGGATCAGACGAAGGCAATCGGAACGCTAAAAAAGAAAATTACTTCTGCACTGATGAATATTATTGGTACGCCGGATGATTACCTTTCCCAAGCGTGGCTGGCGCGCTGGGCACCGCTGAAGGGCTCTCCCAAGCAACTTTCCCAGGCGCTTCTGGCGGCCACTACGTCCGATCGGGCGGTTGTGCGTATGATGGCTTATTGGCGAATTTTAGCCGTTGCCGAAAAGGGCAACAAAGCGAATGCTCTGGCCGCGGCGGCCAAAGAGTTGTCCACCCTGAGCCGCGCGGACAAAAACAAGATCGCATCCGCCTGGGCCGGCGAATTGGCCGCACAAGCCGCTCTTGGCCCAGTTAAAAAGCCCGCCGCCGCTCCCAAGAAAAAGTAGCAAAATTGCTAAATCTCTCCGCGGCGGCTTGATTTAAGCCTGACCTTGCCGCATAATACCGGGCTTTCGCCAAGTTGCCGGAGTTACCGGGACTTTAGGGGCGTAGTATTGAACCAAGGGAGGCCAGTCTATGGCTTACGCAATCGTTGAAGACAGTGGTACACAGTTCAAAGTTGAACCCGGCGATAAGCTGGAAATTGATCTCCGCCCCTTGACGGAAGGTGCCACCACGCTGACATTTGATAAAATCCTTCTGATTTCAAATGATAGCGGCGTGAAAATCGGCCAACCGGTTGTGGCTGGAGCCTCGGTAACGGCAAAAATCATCGGCGAAATGAAAGCCGATAAAATTTTTGTTGAACGCTTCACCCGCCGCAAAGGCTTCCACCGCCGCGTAGGCCACCGTCAGCGCTATATCGGCGTGCAAATTGAATCCATCAATGGCTGATGCCATGGTGCGTCATTCTGTGCCAACTCCATGAGTGTTCCAAGCAGCTTCCGGTGCAATACCAGAAGCTGCTTTTTTATGCGCCCAATGCCAAACAACTGTGCAGGATAATAATATGGACAGCCGGCGGTTAAATCCGGGCTGTGCGCTGCGCGGTTGCCGGTCCCGGCGCGCCGGGGCCGGTTTGGGTGGCCCGGCGAAGGGTGGTGATGTCCCTTGATTATCAGCGACGAAAAACACGACGAAAGCGCCCGCTTGACGGTTATTTCCACGCTGGGTAACGTGATGGAGCATCCCGGCGCGCGGAGAACAACGCAATATCTTCGAGGCATGAAGAAAGTTGCACCAGCGGCCGGGCCGGGTGTCAAGAAAAATGAGGCTGTCCCTATATCTCCATGTGCTGTTACAGGTGCAACGGGGCATAACTGATGAATAAACAAAGTGTCATAGCTGTTCTGATTGTCAGCCTGTCCATTCTTTCAGGTAGTTCGGCCAGCTTGGCGGCCACCGGGAACACCAATTCATGGCTCTTTGATCCCAACACCGGCGGGCATGGATCCTGCCTGCTCAATCTCCGGTATCTCAATGAAAAAATCGCCGGAGAGCATGGGTTTATCCGCGTGTCCAAAAACGGTTATGGATTTGTCCGCGGTGACGGCAAACCCATTCGCTTCTGGGGGGTTACCAGTTTTGCCGGTGATTTAAAGGGGTTTAACGCCACCGAAAATGCCGCCAGATTTCTCTCCCGGTATGGCGTGAATATGGTGCGCTTTCACGGCACGCTTGCGCCCGTGCAGCCCGGTTCGCGGATAACCGATGTGAACACCAAGATGCTGCATCGGGTCTGGAAATTGGTCGCAGCCATGAAACGTCAGGGTATTTATACGACGATTTGTCCTTATTGGGCCGTGGCGGTCTCGCGGGATCATATTCAAAAATCCTGGCATGTTCCCGGTAATCCAACATCCGCGATGTCGCTGCTGTATTGGGATCCCACCATGCAACGTGGATACAAAGCCTGGATGCGGGCGCTTTTGACTCGACCCAATCCGTATACGGGAATTCCTCTGGGCCGCGATCCGGCGGTAGCGATTATTTCGCTGCAAAATGAAGACTCCATGCTGTTCTGGAATATGCAGGACATTATCAGTATTCCATCGAAAGACAATGCGCAGCGACTTGAAATAGAAGCCATCTATGCCCGATGGCTGGTAAAAAAATATGGCTCGTTGGTTAACGCCCTCAAAGCATGGCATGGCGTACATGCGCCGGGCGACGACTTTGCCCACGGTATTGCAGGTATGTTTATCAACTGGTTCTGGACCCAGCATGAAACCGGCGGTATGGCCCTGCGATTGGCCGACCAACTCCATTTTTTTGCCCGCACCATGTACCGTTTCAACCGGAAGATGGCGGCTTATATCCACAATACTCTGGGGGCCAGACAATTAATTAATCCGGGAAACTGGGTAACGGTCGATCCGTTGCTGCTTAATGATGTCGAGCGATGGACGTATACCGCCGGCAATGTTCTGACCATTGATCGTTACACATCGGGTATTCATGTCGGTAAAAATGCCGCGTGGGCCATCATGCCCGGCGACTTATATACCAATTTTTCGTGCCTGACGCATCCGCGCTCCATCCCGGTAAATCTCAAGCAGGTCATGGGTTATCCGATGGTTGTTATGGAAGGCCAATGGGTAGCCCCGGATAAATATCAGGCCGAGGGACCGTTTCTCGTCGCCGCATATACGTCGCTTACCGGGGTAGCAGGTTTTAACTGGTTTTCAATCCATAACCAATGGCATCAACCCTTTGCCCCCACGAAAAATCCATGGTGGCATCCGATGTTTAAGTGGTCGATCGCCACACCCGAACAGATCGGCCAGTTTCCAGCCGCTTCGCTGATGTTTCGCCGCGATTACATTCAGCGCGGAGCGCCGGCGGTTATCGAGCGCCGCAGCCTCAAGGATTTGTGGCAGCGGCGCACGCCAATCATCGCGGAAGACTCCCATTATGATCCCAATCGCGACGTCAACAATATCGCCCCGGATTCGAATATAAAAAAGGCGGTTAATCCGCTGGCGTTTCTGGTGGGGCCGTTGCGGGTCAGCTATGGCGGAAATCCGGCTCAAAGTTATGTATCTGATCTAACGCGTTATATTCACACCAACCGCGGAACGGTTGTCAGCGATACCGGTCAGATTCATCTGAATTATCGCGTTGGTCTCTGCACCCTCAACACTCCCAAGGCCCAAGGAGCGGTCGGTTTCTTTTCGCATGCCAAGAACCGGCGATTTCATCTGGCCAATACCACGATCCAATGCTCCAATAAGTATGCGTCAATTCTCATTGTCTCCATGGATGGTCTTCCGTTAAACATCAGCCACCGGATTCTGGTTCAGGTTGGCACCGTCGCCCGCCCCGCTGGCTGGCGGAGTCAGCCGATGCGATTTTCGGATAAAGGAAAATTTATTGAAGGCCGGAAGATCATCATCACGGGCAACAACCCATGGCAGGTAACAAAAATTGACGCCACGATTACTCTTTACAATCCCAGCATCCATGGTGCTACGTTGCTAAGTCCAGCCGGATACGCCATGGCGTCCGTACCGGTTCAGCACCACGCCGACACAACAACCATCCACCTGCCGCCCACTACGCTATACCTTCTGCTGCACTGAAGCTGCGTCCACGGGAACTGAAACGGGGACGTGACTCGTTGATGGAATTGGCGGCGGATGTGGCACCGGATTTAAAGGATTGTTGGATTGCGTTTGGTGTGTCGGTAGAATGGGCGGCATCCTGGCGCTAGGGTGGCCGCGGCGGTTGTGGTGCGCCGGGATGGATCGGTTTCCCACCCCCGTCCTCCGCTTTCCTCCACCGCCTCTGTGGTGAATTCCGTCGTGTCTGCGTGCCATCTGAGGTGGCCCAGCGAATTTTGAAGGAACCGATTACAATGATCAATGATCGATGAGCATGGATCAATGAGCATGGATCAATATGCAATATAGAGATTTGCGTTAGGATGACACCGCCATTATCAGGCGGGTGACGGTCAGGAACACTGCGTGGATGCATTCAACGACCAATTTCGCCACAACGGCGCGCCGCCGCGGTTACAGCGAAAAAAGCTTACGACCCGACTCCACTTTGCAAACTGTTGGTATTGTGCTATAAAATAGTATAGGACGATTGCATGAGACGAACATTTGTGGAATTTGCCGGGGTCACACGTGTTCTCCAGTCTCATCAAGTGCCCGATGATGCGCTGTTGGCCATGCAGATCGCCATACTCCAAGGCGAGGGGGATCTGGTAAAAGAAACGGCCGGCTTGCGGAAAATCCGTTGTGCGGCTCCTGGTCGCGGAAAAAGCGGCGGCCTCCGAGTGATCTTTGCTGATTACCCGGAGGCCGGTATATGCCTCCTCGTGGCGGCGTTTGCCAAGAATACCAAGGCGAACCTGACCAAAGCCCAACGGAATGATTTGGCGGGTCTTAAAGCAAAATTAGATGCTCAGATACGGCAGAGATTTATTAAGGGAAGGATCTGACGATGGCCAGAAAAAAAGCTAACCCCTATTTCGACGAAATCAAGGCCGGTCTTGAGGAGGCTCTGATCTGGGCCCAGAAAGAACAGGGTGCGGTTACCATGCGTGAAGTTGAACTCCCTGACCCTCCCCGTCCAATAACGGCCCAGCAGATAGCCTCCATCCGAAAAAACAAGGTGCGGGCAAGCCAAAGGGTGTTTGCAGGCATAATCAATGCATCGGTCCAAACCGTCCACGCTTGGGAGCAAGGACGAGGACACCCTTCGGGTCCGGCCCTTCGTTTACTTCGACTGCTGGAAAAGCGACCTGATCTGGTCCGCGAACTTAGTCGAAAATAAGTTCCCGCGAAAGGTTCCGGCGGCGCAGTTGATTGTGAGGGAAGCGGTTACAATGATCACGGATCATGGATCAGATCGGGCATGTGTCCCGATCAGAGCAGGTGAGCAGTAGAAAGGTGAACAGTAGAGCGGATTGGGCGGCGGCTCAATAGAACAGTTGAGCAGTGGAGAGTTGAAAGTAGAGTCCGTAGAGTAGAGGTCGCAGCAGCACGATTACTACTGCGGCCCCCCTCATCGAACCGGACAGGCGGGATTACCGC
>DAHVEJ010000055.1 GCA_027313145.1 Phycisphaerales bacterium
CCCCTCTGCGGCGCGGCTCCTCGGAGTACCATCCATGTCAGGTACGCCATCGTCGCCGCTTCTTGATGAAAGCCAAAAATCATGCCGTCGCAACCCGGCGATTACTCGGACAGGCTCCTAGGTGACAGGTTACAGGGGACGGGATTCACCACAGAGGTAGGGGAGGTAATGGAGGACACGACGCGGGAGTATTGGTTAGCCTTAGTATTGCATGGCGAATACTTGGGGGCTTCGTACCTTGGATTGTTGGCGACGAATAAACCGCTCTCCTTTGCCTCTGCTTCCTTGTGAATTAACCTTCTACCAGATTCCAGCTTCTAGGTTCTAGGTTCTAGGTTCCAGATTTCGACGAACTTCTAACCGCAATTGCAGCCCTCGGACAGGCTCCTAGCGCAATTTGACTGTCGCCAGCGCGATGGCGGCAAACAGTGCGGACAGCAGCCAGAAGCGTACTACGATCTGCGGTTCGCTCCATCCTTTGAGGTGAAAGTGATGGTGAATTGGACTGCATAAAAATACTTTTTTTCCGTGCGTGGCTTTGAAGTAGCCAACCTGAATCATCACACTTAGCGCTTCAATGACAAATATTCCCCCCACCACCAGCAGCATGGGTTCCTGCCGAATGACAATTGCGACGTACCCCACCACCCCGCCCAGGGCCAGCGAGCCGGTATCTCCCATGAACACCTGTGCCGGATTGCAGTTAAACCAGAGAAATCCCAGACACGAACCGGTGATTGAACCGCAGATAATGGCCAATTCGCCGGCGTCGCGAATGTGATTGAAGTGTAAATTCGCGGCCCAACGGGCGTCGCCCGTGACATAGGCCAAAATCATAAATGCAAATGCGACAATGGCCATGCAACCGCTGGCCAGGCCATCCATGCCATCGGTTAAATTAACCGCATTGCTGGTCCCGGTGATCACCACAACAGAAATAATGGCAAACAACCAGGTGGGTAAAACGATGTCGCGCGGCAGAAACGGCCAGTTAAGGTAATGGGCCTGATCATATTTTCCATGGTAGTAAATAAACAATGCCAGCAGCACCCCCAGGCCGATCTGAAAAACCATTTTCTCCCACCATAACAGTCCGTCGCGGCTGCCCGGAATTCGCCGCTTGGCGGTAAGCTTGAGCCAGTCATCCACGCCGCCCAGCGTGCCGAGATAAACCAGACACAACAACCCCATACGCACATAAAAATTGTCCAATCGTGCGAAGATCAATGTGGTAAGAAAAATACTTAATATTATCAGCATGCCTCCCATCGTGGGCGTGTTGGCTTTGGAACTGGTCAAGGCGTTGATCTGGGCATGATTGAACTCCGGCTGATCACCCAGCTTTTGTTTGCGCAGCCATTCTATGGTGCGCCCGCCCGCGGCCAAAACAATCAGGAAACTGAAAATAATGGCCAGGGCCGAGCGGAAAATCACCACGTCAATTGGCCAATGCGCCGGCAGCCAATGGTGTCCCGCCATCCATGTATATATGAGATACAACAAAAGTAATAATCCTCCGGATCGTAAATTACACCGTGGCTGCCGGCGCGTTCTCCGCCGCACGTATGATGTCCAAAAGTCTTTCCAGTCGCGTGCCACGGGACGCTTTAAGTAATATGACATCCGATGGCGCAAGCAGCTTGGGCAGTTCCGCCCCAGCAGCTTCGACATCGGCAAAATGATGGACCTCCATACCCATCCGTCGCGCTTCATGGGCGGCATGAAGCATCAGCGGCCCCACAAATATCAGCAGATCAATGGGACTTTCCGCGGCAAGCCGGCCGATTTGCCGGTGCAACTCCTCTGACTGTGTCCCCAGTTCCAACATATCGCCCAGCAGGGCCACGCGGCGCGGGCGTTGCTCAACCGCGTCGGGCAGTGCTAAAGTTGCAAACATTTTAATGGCCGCCGCCATACTGGTTGGGTTCGCATTATACGCATCATTGATAATCAGATGGCCCGCAATCCGTAACGGTTCGAGGCGCATGGACACGGGTTTTACCGCGCCTAAGCCGGTTTGAATTTCCTCATCCGTCAGGCCCATACGCCGCGCTACGCCAATCGCCAACATCGCATTAAATACATTATGCCGCCCCAGCAGGGGCAGGTGATACGCCACGCGACCGTTGACGACAAAATCTGTGCCGGCCAGCGCCTCATGAATTTCCGTCGCCTCCATATCCGCACCAGAACCGCCTTGGCCAACTGTGAAGCGCGGTCCGCGGGTTAAACGCAATGCGTGAAGCAACTCGGGAGATTCATTGGTTAATAATAAAATGCCATCCGGCGCAACAAACCTTGCCAGGGACGCCTCTTCGTGCGCCACATGAACAATATCTGTAAGAAATTCCAGATGCTCCAGGCCCACCCCGGTAATAACCACAATGTCCGGTGCCGCCACCTGCCCCAGCGCCTCTACCTCGCCAGGCGCGTTGGTGCCCACTTCCAGCACCACATATTCATGCTGCGGTTGCACGGAAAGCAGCGTTAACGGAAGACCAATATTGTTATTGAAGCTCTTCGGGCTGGCTACCCCGGAAAAGCGTTGGGACAAAAGCGTATGAATCATTTGCTTGGTGGTGGTTTTTCCATTGGACCCGCCTACCGCTATTACCTTCGCCCGCAATTCCCTACGATAGGCGGCCGCCAACCGGTTTAAGCCGCGAACGGTGTTATCACATTGCAAAATGGTTACTGAAGCGGAAGTCGCGGATGCGATCACTGTGTCATCTGGCGTGCGAGAAACCAGGATACCGGCCGCCCCAGAATCCATCACCGCGGAAATAAAATTATGGCCGTCAAAATTGGGTCCGCTGATGGCGATAAATAGATCACCCGGGTGTAAATCCCGGCTATCGGTGCTGATGCGGCCCGTAAATTCACGCGTACCGCGGGCCAGCCAGCGGCTTAGCGTTACTCGGCGAATTTGCTGAAATGGCCATGGCTTCATGTCGTACCGTTCGTTTGTAAACCCAACCGCCCTGTTAGCGCTTTTTGCGCATGCTCAACATCATCAAAATGATACCGGCTTGTGCCGATGATCTGGTAATTCTCATGTCCCTTCCCGGCCAGCAGCACCACATCGCCCGGCTGCGCGGAATCGACCGCGGCACGTATGGCGTCGGCTCGATCAGGAATAACTGAAACGCGACCGTCCAGATTTCCGGAAAAGCCGGTGAGAATCTGGTCTATGATAACCGATGATCCTTCGGTGCGCGGATTGTCATCGGTGACGATAATCGTATCCGCCAGGCGCTGGGCCACTGCGGCCATTTTCGGGCGCTTTGTGGCATCACGGTCGCCACCGCAACCAAACACACAGATAATTTTCCCACGGGTAAAGCCACGCACAGCGGTCAATACATTTTCCAGCGCATCATGTGTATGGGCGTAGTCCACCAACACAGAAAAGGGCAATTCATTACGACGCAAACCCGTCGGAACTACCGGCTGCAATCGGCCGGGAACAGTATCTCCGCGTTGCAGGCCGGAAATAATATCATCCCACGCAACGCCCACCGCCCGACAGCCGGCCATGGCGCAAAGAATATTCTGCACATTATGCCGCCCCACCAGGGCGGTTTGCAGGTTCAACGTCTCACCGGTGCAGGCAGAAATGGTCAACTCCATGCCGGTTGCATTCATGGTGCCGATAGTGCATGAATAATCCGCAGCACACTCAATGCCATACGATATTTTTCTTGCCCGGCAATCCCGGACCATCCGACGGCTCCACGAATCCTGGGCGTTGATAATCGCACAGGCCTGCGGGGCCAGAGATTCAAACAGCCTCGCTTTGGCGTCCGCATAGTTTTCCATGGTGCCGTGATAATCCAGATGATCGCCGGTGAGGTTACTGAACATAGCCACTTGCACATCCAGGCCGGCAAGTCGATTTTGGGCTAAGGCATGGCTGCTGGCCTCCAGCGCCACCGCCTGTACGCCATGATCACGCATGCGAGCTAAAAGTGCGGCAAGTTCCACCGGGCCGGGCGTGGTCATCGGACTTTCCACCACTGTTTTTCCATCATCCAACTGCACGGTACCAATTAATCCGCAGGGGATGGAGGCCTTCCGCATGATGCTGCGGATAAGATAGGTCGTGGTTGTTTTACCATTAGTTCCGGTTACCGCCATGACTTTCATGTCACGCGCCGGAAAGTTGTAAATTGCCTGCGCTAAAAACCCCAGCGCTTGGGCCGGAGAATCACTTGCGACGATCGCCACTTTGCTGTCGGGCGGCACGCACTGCGGTTGATCGGTGACAATCGCCACGGCTCCGCGCCCAATAGCCTCAGCGATAAACCCCTGGCCGCTATTTTTGCTACCGACTTTTGCCACAAATAAATCCCCCGGCCGCGCCGTGCGTGAATCTTCCACCACACGGGAAATTACCGGATCAACAGTGGGAGCATCGCTTGGCATTCGCCGTAGCGGAATCATCGCCGATTTCATGAGGTCACTAAGTTTCATCATCAGTGGCTCAATCCTTTGAGTCGCTTTAACAAGGATTCTTTACCCCACCACGGATCCGTTTTTGGTCCTTGATCCGGCGGAACCTGCAAGTACTGCAAGGATCTGGTCAGAATTTTGGAACACGCCGGCCCGGCGACCGTTCCACCAAAATGCCCCAGATGCGGATCAGGCTCATGCACGCACACGACGCAAATCAGCCGCGGATTGGGCCGCGGACCGCCGGCAATAAACGTGGCATTGTATTGATGGGCGTGATAACCATCCTGCCCGGCGATGGCGAGATTGGCGGTGCCGGTCTTTCCAAACAACCGATACAGCGGTGAGATGGCATATTGCCCGGTACCTCTCACCATCACCTGTTCCATCGCCCGGCGGACAAGTTTTTCGGTATGACGCGGGACGATTTTCTTCCACGGCTGCGGACCGGCAATTTGCGACCATGTTTCCAGTTTACCGGGGCTGACTTCCACGGCTTTAACAATTTGCGGCGTGGGCAACCAGCCGCCGTTGGCAATGGCGCATAGACCGCGTGCTAATTGCAACGGCGTAACGGCAATGCCGTATCCGAACGACACACTGGTTTCCATACCTTTGGTCCATTGCGATTCCGGGCGGACCATTCCGGGGGACTCGCCGGGTAGAATGCAACCGGTCATTTGTCCGAATCCAAAAGAATGGATCGCCTGATATTCCATGGGGATACCCATTTTCCAGCCGATCTGCGTCATACCGATGTTACTGGAGTATACGAGAATGTTTTCCACCGTAAGATGCGGCCAGCCGCCTACATCTTCAATCAGCCGCCCCGTCGGATCACGATAGCGGCCATTGTACGTATCAAAAACCGTGTTAAGTGTCACCACATGATTCTTCAGCGCCCAGGACAAATTGTAAGGCTTAAAGACAGATCCCGGTTCATAAGGATCGGTTACCGCACGATTGCGCCAGAAATTCGATGGCGTTTTCTCGTAGTCATTGGGATTCAGTTCCGGATAATTCGCCATTGCCAGTATATCGCCGTTCCATGGATTCATCACGATGGCTACAGCGCTTCGCGGCTTAAATTGTTTTCCCGCTTTATCAAGTTCGTGTTGCGCGATTTGCTGAATTGTTGTATCTAATGTCAGCCACACGCGCATGCCATCACTGGGAAGGCGGTATCCTTTTTTCTTGATCCATAACGCCCGTGCGGCGGCATCTTTTACGTAAACCGCCTGCCCGTTGCGGCCCACAAGCAGAGAATTCAGTTGTTCTTCCAGGCCATTGAGGCCGGTTTCGGAATTGGCAAAACCGATCACCTGCCCGGCAAAATCCCCCAGAGGATAAACGCGACGGGTAGAGAGTATAAAGCCAATTCCGTCCAGAGCATGGAAATATTCCTGCGCCAAGACCGGATGATGATCGCGAAGCGCGATACGCGACTGTGCGATCAAAGAGCGTTTGACAGTTTCAAAATGATGGTAAAAGGCATAATTGGCCCCGCGTTTAAGCCAGACAAATCGCCGTAATTTGCCATTGGTGTAATAAAGCCGGCTTTTAAGCCACGGAAGAAAATCCGCTGAATTTTCATCCAGTACGCGAGCCATCGCACGGGCCATGATCTTGCGCGATGCGACCAGTTGCTCACCGGAAAGAGCGTTAAGTACACCCTTGGGATCAAAAATATATCCTGGATCGGCAAACATATTGTAAACGCGAACGCTGCCGGCAATGAGCGTGGAATCCGAGGTGTAGATAGAAGCGCGACGCGCCATAAGTGTAACGCGCACATCATGCTGCGAGTGCAGGCTGCCGGCATCCGCGCGGGTTACATGGGTTTGAATCCACATCACCCGAGCTGCCAGGCCGATCAGCAACACCGCAGAAAAAAACAGCACAACTGTGGAAAGCCGATCGGCCCTCCGCAATGCGTTGACTTGATTGTTGCCCTTTTCCGCCATGGTATTCTTACCTGTCATTGTAGCGACTGTAACAATTTTCTATCCGGGATACAAAGCGTGTGCCTTTTCCATGACCGACCGTTCACTGCGGAGATTTAAACACCGGCGTTGCGTAGACCATAACACCACTGGATGGAGCAGCGGGTTGCGTTCCGGCATCCTGTGCCCGCAGTACGGCAAGTCGCGCGGAGATGGCCTGCGGATTGGTATCGGCGGCAATTTTTGTCTGTTGATCCCAAAGAATTTGTTTACGTCGGGCGATTTGCGCGGAAATTTGTGCGGATTGGCTTGTTAAATCCAATCGCATCTGCCGAATTCCAAACAGCACCGCCGCTGTGAGAAAAAAAGCGATTAAACAGGTAACAATCTTGAACATGTCCGAGCTGCCATCCCTGGCTGTTGAGATGGATTAAATCCATCATCCTAATTTTTCGCACACAACCGCCCCGCTGGGCAACAACATCACGAATCAATTATAACCCAGCGGGCATCCGCAAGGAAAGCGAGCAGTCAGCGCCGGGCACAATGGGCCTAACAATATTTTCCGCCAACATAGACGCGCCGAGCAACGTCATTTAGTAGCCGACTTTGGCAGTGGTAAAGCGCAGCAAAAAAGCACTGCCACGCCGCGCGACTGGCACCTACCCTCTCGGCGATACGTGAAGTTTTTGCATGCGGCAACCAAGCCAGCCAGCTACTCCTGAGGCACGGCGGCCTCGCCTGGCTGTGATGCATGAGGTTCTCCACGGAGTTCCAGAATCTTCACCCGCACTGCCTGCGCGGACTGCCGAATTTCCTGCATCACCTTCCGGACGCGCGTGCCGGCATTTTTATTGCCGCCTTCCGCCTTGGCAATATCTTCCGCAACCTGTTCGATTAACTGTTTGAGTGTCTCGTATTCCTGCATGGTATCGCGCTCCTTCACGATGAAGCTAACGCCTCGTCCCGGCAATTTACATCTGAGCCGGATGACATAAACGGGCGTCTTTTAGGGTTATCGGATGTATACGCCCAATAATATCAGTGAAAAGCTCGAAATTTTGTATTTATTCGCATATATGTATATTCGCCAGCGAGTTTCGCAGCCAGGTTCAGTCATATTTATCGGCCATCAGTGGGACAAATTAGGCGATGCAATGCATTGTACCGCAGGCATCTTGCCTGCATCGGAAACACGACAAAAGCAGGCGGGATCCCGACGGTACAAGTACTTTTCCTGCCTTTGTGACCAAGTATCAGCAATGGCCGCGCGGAGTAGAGTGGTTGTATTCTCAGTGCATCGGCACTCGGGCCGGTTGCCTCGGAGCCTGTCCGAATGCACGTACCCGCATGAAATACTTTTGTAATCGCAAGCCATAAAAGAAGCCGCAAATCGCGCGGATTACCACCAAGCATCCCCTAAAAATAAGGAGGTATTTCGCCACGGCGACAGCCGCCCTCCTGTTCACCTGTCTAAATTCCCCTGCTCCAATCAGCCCGCCGTGCGCAGAGGAACAGGAGATCAGGTGACCGCAGAAGGAACCTCATGTTCCGGCGACAGCCACATTTATGTTCCCGCCTTATTCGCTCTCCTGCTCACCTGTTCAACTTTCACCTGCTCTAATCGGGCCGCAGCCCGATTCAGCAATGAAAGTAGAGAGTTGAGAGTAGACCGCAGGTGGGCTTTTACTTTCGGCGACAGCAACTCTCCTGTTCGAGCCTTATTTGCTCTACTGTCTATTTTCTCCAAACTCCTGCTCTAATCGGGCCGCAGCCCGATTCAGCCCGATTTGACTTGAGCTTCTGACAAGTTTATGGCAAGATGATCAAAGAACGCCCGGGTGGCGAAATTGGCAGACGCGCCAGCTTGAGGTGCTGGTGGGCGCAAGCTCTTGCAGGTTCGAATCCTGTCCCGGGCATAATATTTTTACGTGATCAGCCATTGACTATTTACCGTCTCTCGGCGGATTTCCGCTATAATACTTTCGGGTATTGGCTTCGTGTACGAATTGTGCCTGATGGGCGGCCCAAGGGACGGTAGATGTAATGAGGTTAGATTCTTCCCAACACATGCGGTTGGAACAGCGTATGAAGCTGGCACCGCGCATGATTCAGTCCATGGAAATCCTGCAATTGGCCACCATGGCGCTGGAAGAACGCATTGATCAGGAACTCTCGGCAAACCCAGTCTTGGAGCGCGAGGAATCATCTTTTGACCAAGGCCCGGATTTGATGACGCCCGTTGCCGGAATGCCCCCGGAAGCCGTTACTCCGGCCCCTTCGGATACGTCTTCTTCCACCAGCCCGGCAGAGGGAACGCAAAATCAGCGCGACTTTGATGATTATATTCCCGGTTCACGAGTTTCCTCAGCCAAGAGCGGCGACCGGGATCCAAAAATGGAGGCGATGGCCAATACCGCAGCGCGCGGTGCTTCCCTGCAGGAAGAACTGCATCAGCAATGGGCAATGATTGATGATATCGACCCGGCTATTCGGCAGGCTGGCTCCGTACTGATTGACTGGGTTGATGAAGACGGATACATACGCGACAGCTTTGATACGATTTGTCGGGAGTTACCGCCGGGCGTGCGGCGTGAGGACTTGGAAAACGCGCTGCCGATTCTCCAGCAACGCATGGAACCCGCCGGTGTCTGCGCCCGAGATCTCAAAGAATCCCTGTTGCTGCAAATTGACGCCATCAGCCGTGATCAGGGACTGGACCTTTCCGCGGCTCGGACGCTGATAAGCCGCTATCTGGAGGATCTGGAACTTAACCGTTTGCCGCAGATTGCGGCCAAAAGCGGTTGGACGCTCGAGCGGATAAACGAAGCAAAATCATTCATGGCCCGCCACCTTCACCCGCGCCCCGGACGGCTGCTTGTGGACCGGCAGGTTCCCATTGTTGCGCCGGATGCCATTATTGAGCTTGACGATGAAACCGGGGAATACCGCATCCGCCTGACCGATGACCGACTGCCGAGATTATGTATTAATTCCATGTATAGCCGCATGGCCCGCGCCCGATCAGTGGATAGTGCAACGCGGCAGTTTATTTCCAACAACATCCGCAATGGCCGCTGGCTTATCGAGGCCATTGAACAGCGCCGCAACACGTTGCTGCGTGTTTTGCGCGTGGTGGTCGATGCGCAAAAAGAATTTATTGATATGGGTCCTGAATATCTCAAGCCGCTGCCCATGACCTCGGTAGCGGATCAGTTGGGCATCCACGTTGCCACGGTCAGCCGGGCGGTGGCAGAAAAATATGTGCAGACGCCGCGCGGTATATTTCCGCTGCGGGCTTTTTTCAGCGGTGGCATGGAAAATTCGGCCGGTGAATCCGTCAGCTTCGATGCCATTAAAGCAAAACTTATGGAAGTCATTGCCGAAGAGGACAAGCGCAATCCGCTCAACGATGATGAGATTGTTGAAAAACTCAAAGCCAAGGGCCTGACGCTGGCGCGGCGCACGGTGGCCAAATATCGGAAAATCTGCAAAATTGCCCCGGCCCGTCAACGGCGGCAATTCGGGGCGTGAGCTTAACGTAATACGTGCTCCGTGGATGCCGTTACATTTGCCGAATCCGTAATTTCTCATAGTGAATTACCGCTGTGCCAAATGTGAAATTACGGGTACGGGTATTGTGCGCACAAGTTGGCATATTCACGATTATGATAGGTAATGGCGGTTGGCGGGTGCTTCAATATAAAAACTCCGAAACAGCTATAGCGACACGAGCCAATCCGGCGATTATAATAATAAGGTGCCCTGCCGGAAGGCGGACGGATTACAAGCAGTCATGGCAAGACTTCTTGTGATATCGGCAGGAATCGATATGAGGATATGTGGAGCAAACTTACACTGTCCGCTGCGGGTTGATTTTTGACCCGGAGGAGCTAACGCAATGGCGCTGCAAGTGCTGGTAATTGATGATGAGCGCGAGGTCAATGAGACCTTGGGCCAGTTGTTGACCATGGAGGGGTTTGACTACCATTACGCTGCCACCGGCGAAGACGGCCTTAAGCTGGCGCGGAATCTGCATCCTGATGTGATTGTTCTCGACGCCATGATGCCGGATAAAACCGGTTTTGATGTATGTCGCACACTTAAGAGCGCCCGGCTGACTTGTGGTATTCCCGTATTGTTTTTCACCTGCCTGTGCGGTGCGAACCACGTATTGCGTTGTGCGGCTGCCGGTGGGCAGGCTCACGTGGCTAAGCCCTTTGATTTTGACACAATTCTGAAATTGATTCGGGAAGCAGACCAGTGGCATCGGGATACGGCTAAAATGCCGGCGACCGGTGGCTTCCGCATTGCCGCCGAACTGGCGGAGACTACCAGCAAGGGCATCAATCAGATGCTCTGCTCACTGATTGCCCAAACCGCCATTGATGATGCAGCCCTGGCCCACACCGGGGAGGCTTTTTTTCGATTGTTAGCAGCCACCGGGTCGTTGGACAGCAATGATATTTCCGCGGCCCGCCTGCCTCCGCTTGATGTGCAATATACCATTGAACCGGCTTCGAGCATCACCGCCATGAAGCCCAGCGGTGGCGGCATCTGGTGGACATTTTCCGAGCCGGCGGCGGGGATGGTTCACGCCGTGCAAAACGCGGATAGTAATTCAGCATCGGCATCCAGAGTGCAGACGAGTCGTTTGATGAGTATATGGAATGACTTTATCACTTCCAGTGGCGTAAAAGTTGAACCGCACCCATCCGGTGCCTTACGTCTGGTGCGGCGATTTCAAGCCGGTGCCATGATCCCCCCCACCGATGGAAACGTCGTGCCGTTCAATGCCTTTAACAATCCCAAATGCCATAAAAGTTGATCCAGGATTCCGTCCAAATTGCCTCTACTGTACAACGCTCTGCTGTCTCCGGCTCCAATAAGGCGGGAAAGCCTAAATATTCGCTAAAACCATTTCAAATTACAATAATTTCAAGATTTATTGGACGAAAACGGGGCAAACGCACGAATATACATAACAGGCCCGGTGATTACCGGCCCACGTTTCGGCAATGGTCCGGGAATATCTTTGCCCGAGCCTGGCCGATTGGCAACGGAGTGCTGATAAACATGATTATTGAATCGCAACGTTTTGGCACAATAGAACTGCTGGCGACGGAAGTTTTTACGCTGCACCACGGTCTACCCGGCCGGCCGGCATTCCGCCATTTTGCCTGGATACCTGACGCCGCCGATGAATCCCGTGCGTGGCTGCAAAGCGCGGATGACCCAATGTTGGCGCTGCGGCTGATGTCCCCCCTGCTGTGCATACCGGGATATCAACTGACGATCCCAGGGGAAGCCCTGCCCATCCTGGCGGCCGATAGCCCAGAGGCAATTAAAGTCTATATTCCTTTGGAGAACACAGCGCATGGCTTAACGGCACAATTTGACTATCCGATATTAATTCATCGGGAGGCACGCCGCGGTATAAGCGTCTCGCTTCCGGAAATGCCTGAACTTACCGCACCGGATCCCCTGCTTTTGGAACAGCGATTTCAGCGCCGGGACCTGCTCGTTGCGACATGGGAAACTCCGTGCGAGCCATCCGGCAACTGCTTTCAAACAGTGGCCATGAGCAGGGCAATAGGGGTACAATGAACAGACAGAGGAACACACAATTACATGACGCACCGGCCGGAGAACGTAAACCCGGATTCGAAAATATATGGAGTCATGCTCACGGATCAAGGAGTTGATGTATGCTGGTACTCTCACGGCAGCGCGATGAAAGCATCATGATTGGCGATAATATTGAAATTACGATCGTGGACATTCGCGGTGATAAAGTACGCCTCGGCATCAATGCACCCAACACCGTGCCGGTACACCGCAAGGAGGTGTATCAAGCTATTCAACGCGAGCGATCCGCCCCTCCGAAGGCCGCCGCGGGAACTGCGGCGGAGCATCCAGCACCCGCCAGTAGCGTCCACGCCGCGCAAGCAAACGCACTGCCAGGTGCAACATTACCAGCGCCGGCTGACTGAGCTCATTGGTAACAGTTTCCCACGTTCCCCCTCCAGCGGCCGGCAAAGCGACTGTTCGCCATGCCGCCGCCGGTAAACACTTGCCGCTTGCGCGGCTTACACTCCTACTACACCAGGCCGAGATTCTTGATTTGCGGGTTCCTTAACGTCACGCCGCACTACACCCGCAACCGGCACCTTGGCCGGGGTTTGCACGTGCGCCTGCAGCGGCGGTTCATAAGTGATGTAATCATCCTCGCCGACGCGAGCAATCATCAATAACGCTTCAGGCGATCCGTGACCGTCACTGCGCGCGTGAATGCGAATGGCGCGCGGCAGTAGGCCGCGGGTAACGGTTTCAACCGTGATCAAACTCTCATGACCCAATGCCTCATGTCTTAACGCCATACGCAGAATCCTGGCGGTAACCCGGCACAGTTCATCGCGCGTGTGCAGCCGATGCGATTCACGGGAAAGGTCTGTCGCCCCCACCGCCAGAATCGCATCATGCTGGGAAAGATGCGGCGCGGAATCAAGGGCCTGATTCAGAGCTTCACGAAAACGGCTTACACAGGCGGCAAATGTCTCGGCCATAACCTGTGCATCGGTGAGGCGTACTTGGGTTCCACAGGATGGACATTTGATGGTTTTGCAGAAAATGCTTTTTAACGCGCCACCCACGCCCGAACCAATCTGCAGGGGTGCTATACACTGCACACAACGCGGAAAATGATTTTCCATGTGCAATCTCCTTAATTCAACCGTCCCAATCACCCGGCCGCTGAACAAAATTGGCATTCAGGGCACATTATTTTACAGAACTGCCGGCGGAGCTAAAACCACCGTTACTCATATTCTAAGCCTTTCGCGCACTAGTTTGCAAGCGAAACTTGAACATTTTCCACTTTTTCTTATTTATCGGCATAAGTCCGGGAAAACATGACCTTTTTTCAGGGCTTTAAAGCGTTTCAGCGGCCTGGTGGCAAAAAGCGATGGCTTCCTACAGCACGCGCAACAGCGCCTGGGACTGATTGACCAAGCCGGTAATTTCCTCGTCATCCATCTGATAACTTTGGATAAAATGCTGATAACAGGTAATGGCTTCCGCACGACGACGTTGCTTGCGGAGCAATTCGGCTTTTTGAAATAATGCCAAACCGGCACACGCCCGTAAGGGTGGTTCAGGGGCATCGGTGAATTGGCTGATGGCGGCATCATAGCCGGCCAAAGCTTCGGGAATTTTCCCCAGTTCGGCCAGAGCCGCAGCCCGGTTACACTGGGAGCGCGCGGCTTGCTGCCGCAAAAATAGCGCCTCGGAATTCGTAAACCGGGAAATAATGATATCGCAAACGGCAATTTGTTCCTGTCGCTTGCCGCGATCCCCCTGAGTGAGGGCTTTTCGCATCATGGCGCGGACCACCACAAATAATATGGCGGTATCATCCGATTTTTCAAAGCGGTCAATAATCGAATCATAAATCGCCAGCTCATCAAGCTTGCGGTCCAGTTTGTGAAAGGCCAAAGCCGTACTGAGCATCGCCGTAGCCACCTGCCTTTGTACTTCTATATCCGCCACCTTGCCAAATTTACTTACCAGTTTCTGGTAGCATCGCACTTCGTCGCCGATTCGCGATTGCTGTCCGGCGATGGCCGCCTGACGCAGCAGCGTTTCAATAATACTGGGGCGTAGAACCGCATCACTGGATTTCTCAAAACGCAGCATCAGGGCATCGTAAGCAGCCAACTCATGCCCTACGCGGTCCATCTGGCCAAATACCCGCCCGCGATCCAACATCGTAAGACATAGCATGGGGGCAAACACCGCTTCTGTCTCCCGACCGAATTTGAGCATAAATGCGTTGCATGCCCGCAGTTCATCTTCCAGCGATCCACTTTTTTTGATGGCCTCTATTTTCATGCGGAACGCCTCTGCCACATCCCGCCGCACTATCAACGATTCAGACTCGCCGTATTGCTTAATAAACTCGTCACATCCGGCGATAAGCTCGGTTTCTTGCCCGCTCCACTTGAGCCGGCGCAAATGCACCAGTTGGTCGTCGGGCGAATTCATATCCGGCGAAACCGGCGCCGGGCCGGTGTCGATGACGGCTTGAGTACCAGTTGCCGTTGGCACCGGAGCCGGCACCGGAGATAAATCGGTGCGTTCTGCGGCGATCGTCGGTGATTCGCTGTCAATGGATGCCGTTTGCATGTTGGAGGCAACGGGGGTACTTGACGCCGCATCCCCGAGGGCTGTAGCACCTTCGCTGACGGCTTTTTGTGGCTCCTCAGATATGGATGCCTCCGGGACGATAAGATGGGGTGCTTCATCCAACGTTTGAACATTTGCAATGTCATTATCGGACTGGCTTTCGATTGCGGCAGTTTGTTTACCATCTTGTAAATCTTCCGGCGCATCAGAATCGCCTACCGCCTGATAACCCGGTACAGCTTCCTGAGTTTTAGCGCACTGTTGTGATAATTCAGCCTTCTTGAGCAACGCCTGCTGTACCAATCCACTAATGACCGAATCTTGGACTAGGCTGAAGTTGGTGACCACCTGCTGGTAGGCCGCCAATGCGGTATCGGCATTCGCCGATTTCTCGAGGATCCCCGCCCGATTCAACATGCTTTGGGCCAGAAGCCGGGAGGGAATTAAATCCGGCTCTCCACGAGCACGATCCAGCAGGGTATCGAGAACGGCGATAGCCTGCTCATGCTGCTGGGATTTTTCCAGCAAAGCCGCCTGGTTAAATAAGGCCACGGGGATACATTTGCGTGCTTCGGTTTCCCCGTTAAAGTCAAACCGCCCCGCCAGACAGCCATACGCCTTTGCCGCCTCGTCATCGCGGCCGAGCTTTTCCAGCAGTTCCCCGCGTAAAAACATGGCCCGTGCCAAAGGCACAATCATGGCAGCGGGTGTGGAACGTTCAACTGTCGCAATGAATTGCCCGCATGACGCCAGTGAGAGTTCAAATTTTCCATCCTCCCGCAACATAAACGCCCGCGCCAGCAAAGCCGGTGCTACCACCGTTCTGATTCCGGGAGAAGCATTATCTCCATAGGCGGAAATTAATTCATCATACGCTTCAAGCTGTGCCGCACGCCGTCCCATCCGTGACAGGCATGCCGCCTTGCCTGCCATGATTGTGGCTACCGGCAACGCGGGAAGGGACAGCGTCTTGGCAGCTTTGATCGCGGCATCATACGCTTGAATCGCATCGGCATCCTGATTTTGCGAATCCAAGAGTGCGGCTTTTCGGCTCCACGCATGGAACAGCATCTCACAAATAACCGGATGGGTGCTGTATCGAAAACGATCAATAAATGCGTCACAGGCCGGCATGACATCATCGCCATTACCCATAAATGCCTTGAGTGCGATCTTATTGAACATCGCCCGTGCCGCAACAGCGGCTAAATCCGGATCATCCGCCGGTTTGAAGCGTTGGACAATCTGATCGCTGATTTTATCGGCGGCGGCATATTCCCTTCGGGCCGCCAACTCTGTGCTTTGATCCAGCAGCATCGTCGCAACTTCCCTGCGTGTGGCCGCGTCGAGCATATCCGCATATTGTTCAACGACCGAATCATACGCCGCGATACACGGTTCGGTCCGTCGGAGACGACACAGGGCCACCAGGCGCGTTTTGCCCGCCGTCTGCGCCACGTCAAACCAGGGAGGATCAACAAACGTGCCAAAGACTTCCAGCGCCTTCTCGGCCAAGCTCAGCGCTTCGATCATCCGGTTCAGGTTCAGATGTTCTTTGAGTTTTTTTACCAGATAACCCGCAGTCTGTGTCCCGATGACGTCTTCCGCCACCGGGCCGAATTTTCCTTCCGCGTCCTGATAGGCGCTGATAACTTCCGGCCCGCGATCCAGCGTAATTAAGAGATTTACCCGTTCAAGCATAATCTCACAGAGCCGGTTTTGATCCACAATGTCTTTTTTGTCCGCAAACAACTCCATGATCCGCTGGCAGGCCGCCAGGGATTCGTTATCCCGTCCCGAATCTTCCAGGAGTTCGATTTTCATCCATAACGCTTTGGCCAACAGCCGATCAGGCAATTTAATCTGACCGTCAAGGCACGCATTCAGCGCCGCCAGAGCTTCAGGACCGCGATTCAGCCGCGTAAGCAGCGATGCCTTGTTAAACATAGCCGACTCCACATAAGCCCGTGCGGTCTCATTGGATGCATCGCCGAATTGCTCAACAACACGGGCATAACCAGCCAGTGCATCGTCGCGACGGCCCAGAATATCCAACACCGCCGCCCGATCTAACAGTGTCTTGGCAATTTGCGGTTGAATCGAGGCTTCTTTATTGTCCTGAAAAGTTTGCAGCAGTAAATCGAACGCGGCCAGAGCGGGCTCAAACTGCCGTATCTGAAGCAGTAACGCCCCTTTTGTAAAAATGGTTCGTGCCAGCTTTAATTGGCGTTCCGGATTACTGGAACCGCTGTAACGGGCAATAAGTTTGTCCGCATTCCGTAGTTTTGCTTCGACATCCATTGTCTGTTGCATAGCCGAGTTCTTCATTACGTGTTGTTCCATCATTATCCGGACATTCTATCGGTTCTGTCACGTTCGTGCGTTTAACTTTCATCCAGCGCTGTGATACCATCGCCGGACCGGTATTAAGTGTAACGAATATCGCCAAAAACTTCGCGTCTGTGCAATCAGGAATGTGCAATCGGGGACCGCCGGCCGGCAACGGGCCAGACACGACCTCCTCAAAACCCGGCGTAGTGGCCCTCACAATAGCCTCTGGTTTTGGCGGTGGTGCCGCGTTGGCGCTGGCGGAGCGCCGGTTTATTAAGGATCGTCAAGGATCGAAATGGGCGTTTTGCAATGCGCTGAAGATTGGCGCTTCAGCAGGTTTGGCTGATTAATCCGATAGCGCCGGCGGCGGCCATTAAAATCGCCATGATTACCGTGCGTAAATGGGCGTTCGCCAGGTGACTGGCACCGGTGCGCGAATTTACTTTTAATATTTTGAAGACCGATTCCAGATGTTTTTGCACCGTGCGAACACTGATGTGCAGCCGTCGGGCAATTTCTTCATTGCCGCCGCCCTGGGCCACATGGAGAAGAATCTCCGCTTGGCGCGGCGTTAAGCCTAATGCCTCTAACGGCTTGGCCGACGTTAGCGGGCGCGATTCCGACATGACCAGCATTCTACCGAACGTCTCGGATTGAATCAGGCGTAATTGCAGTTGATCTTCACCGAGCAACTTTGTGAAAACCGGTTCCGGATTCGCCAATTCGCCATCAACAGAATTCCGCTGGCGCAACCATTCGGCAACGCACTGAGGCAACGCGCCTGGGTTGCGGGCGGTTCCCGGGAAATATTTCCCCATCCACAGTCGGGCCTTTTGGGTCCAAAAATCGATGCGGCTTACCCCATATTCAATACGCGGGGTGAACGGTTGCATTCGCACGCCCAGTGTCAACTCATTGACGCTGATCCGGTAATGCAATTGATCATTTCTCAGACCATAGCGTGGTCATCCCGGCTTTACCGCAAATACCTTTACGCTCGCGGCGTACTTATTGACATCATATTGTCGCAATAGTTCCGCGATATCCTTATGTAAGGCTTTGACAGGCACTCGGGATTCACAACAGCCGGGAGATACAACATTTAATCGCGTGGAACTTTTTTCCACGGGCAGCGCTTCTTCGCTGGTACTCATAGGGGCGGAACAGCAACCGGATTGCCCATCGGCTTGGGCGTAGGCGTTGAGATCGGTTTGGCTGTCAATGACCGCAACACTGGAAAAGCCCGCATCTACCAGCAGGCGGCGGTATTCCTCAATCATGACCGCGCCGGCAATACAACCTACATACGCACCGATATTATTGGCTAGCTCGGATGGCAGCATCTGCTTTAATGCAATGTCGCTGACCGCTAACCGGCCCCCCGATTTGAGGATGCGGAACATCTCCCGCATAACGGCGGATTTATCCGGTGCCAGGTTGATAACACAATTGGAAATCACGCAATCGGCAATTCCGGCAGGGAGTGTGGTCTGATCAATTGTGGCAAGTATAAAATCAACGTTGGTGTAGGGCGTGCCGTCCGGGCCATGGGCGGCATTTTTCTTAGCGCGTTCAATCATGCTCGGCGTCATATCAATACCGATGGCCCGGCCCGTTGGTCCGACCTTCGCCGCCGCCAGAAATACATCCAGCCCCCCACCACACCCCAGATCAACCACCGTTTCACCCGCACGTAACGATCCCATGGCCGTGGGATTGCCGCAGGATAGTCCCATGTTTGCTTCCGCCGGTATGGCCGCCAATTCCTCCGCTGAATAGCCAAAGGATTCCGCAACCGCTTTTATTCCGGCATCGGCGCTGGACAACGTGGATTCCGCGACTGCGGCGTAGCGGGTTTGAACTTCCTTGAGAATATTCTGGGGCATAGTAAAGACTCCATTTTTATGGTTTCAGGTCCGTGAAGTTACATCAACTACCGAGCGGTAAGCGCCGGGGAATCCGGGCAACACTGATCCTGGGGCACGACGCCTTTTCGTCGCTCGTACCACGAACGTGTGCGATTGACTATGGCCACGGCGGAGAGCATCACCGGCACTTCCACCAGTACTCCAACGACCGTGGCCAGAGCGGCACCGGAACGGAAGCCGAACAGGGCGATGGCGGTCGCCACTGCCAATTCAAAAAAATTGCTCGCGCCGATCAGTGCCGACGGTCCGGCTACACAATGGGCGGAACGCACCGCCCGATTAAGCAGGTACGCCAGTGCGGAGTTAAAATATACTTGGATGATGATCGGAATGGCCAGCAATACAATCACCATGGGCTGTGCCGCAATTTGCCCGCCTTGAAAGCCAAACAGCAGTACCAACATGGATAACAATGCCAGCAGGGCCACCGGATGAAGTGCCTGAATAAATTGCTGCAATTTCAATTCGCCATCCGCTCGGCTCAAAATGACTCTCCGCAGCACGTTCGCGATCAGCAGCGGCACAACAATGTAAAGCAATACGGACAGAAACAGCGTAGACCACGGCACGGAAATGGAGGTCAAACCCAGCAACAATCCTACAATGGGAGCAAAGGCAACAATCATAATCAGATCATTAAGCGCCACTTGAGAAAGCGTAAATGTCGGTTCACCCCGCGCCAGCAAACTCCAGACAAATACCATGGCTGTACACGGGGCGGTGGCCAGAATGATCAACCCCGCAATATAGCTGTTAATTTGATCAGCCGGCAGCCAAGGCTTAAAAAGTACGCCTATAAACAGCCACGCCAGTAGAGCCATGGAAAAAGGCTTCACAGCCCAGTTTACAAACAGTGTTACACCCATACCCCGCCAGTGATGGCCCACTGATTTAATGGACCGAAGGTCAATTTTCAACAGCATCGGGATGATCATGATCCAGATCAATACTGCCACCGGCAAATTCACCTGCGCAATTTCCATGCTTCCGACGCTATGAAATACGCCCGGTAATAACCGCCCCAATAAGATTCCCGCGACGATGCACAAAAAAACCCATAAAGTCAGGTAGCGTTCAAAGACCCCCATCGGTGATCCGGCGGCCCGTTTTGCAATGGTTTCACATTGTACAGACATGGTTGACTCCTCGAAGCGGCCCCAGAATTCGGGGCCTTTCGTTATTTCTTGACTGCAACCGGAGATGCCACAACCGCATCGGGCAGCGTTGCCACAAAAGTCTTTATTTCGTCGCGTACTCGCCGATAGTGCTGCAACGCTTCTTCCGGCGACTTAGCCGTTTTGGCCAACTTCGGTGGATCATCAAAACCAACATGCACCATGGTTGTCTTTTTTCCCAACCATGCCGGGCAGGTTTCATTGGCATGGCCGCAGACCGTAACAACCACGTCAAACGGCACATCCATCAGGTCGTTGACATTCTTGGATTTTTGCCCGCTGATATCCACGCCCGCCTCAGCCATGACCTTTACGGCGTTGGGATTCAGACCATGCGTTTCAATGCCCGCGGAATATGCCTCAATCGCATCGCCCTTCAGGTGCCGCGCCCAACCCTCCGCCATTTGGCTGCGGCACGAGTTGCCGGTGCATAGGAATAAAATTTTCAACTTCTGATTCATGTTCGCCAAAACCCTATATATATGCCTACACAAATATATTGACCAAATAAAAAAGCCGATTTCTTCCCTGATCGGCTAATCACAACACTTCGGGCCGCAGGCTTCGGGACCGAGGCGTTTCTGGTCGCGCTGCAATTCCGGAACCGCCTTGAAACAGTGCCGAAGGCAATTCATTAAACTCTGATGAAAATCATCATCCGCGGGAACAAGCTTATAATGCATCCACAAACCATCTTTACGGGCCTGCACCAAGTCGGATTTTCGCAGGTAGGCCAGGTGCCGCGATATTTTCGGCTGCGACATTTCCAGCACCCGGACAATATCACACACGCACAGTTCGCCATTCAAAAGCAGATGCAGGATGCGTAACCGTGTACGGTCCGAGAACGCCCGGAACATCCGATCCGCCGAACCGCCCGCAACAGATTGTTTTTTTGCCTTTACCATATATGTCAAAGCATATACGACCGCCTGCTGTAAGTCAAACGCGTAGCGTGAACATACACCAAGAGCGGCCTCTACCTTGCCTGCCAATATCGCAAGGTGGAATTGCCATTCCATCGCGTTGGCGTCGTCCAGTTCTCTCCAACCCCAATCTAATTTTGACCGCTCCGGCGGTTATGTGACAATTTCGGCACTTCCGAAACCCGTGGTACCACCAGGGTCTTTTAGTTTTCCCTTCTGGCGTAAAATCGCTTGACAGGTGATGATAGGAAGTGTCCAGCCAAGGAAGGCTGGCGAAGATTGGGTCGCACGTAAGCAGGAGGCCAAGGATTGGCCGTGATTCAGAGTATGTCGTTGGTTGAAGCCTTTAGTTCGGTTCCGGATCCGCGCGGTCGTCGTGGGCGTCGTCATCCATTGCCGGCGGTTTTAACTTTGTTGGCGGTGGGCACAATGTGCGGCGGGCGCAGTATTTACGTCAATCTTCAATGGGGTCGCGATCATGGTCAGGAACTGGTGGAGCAATTGGGATTGCCGTCGGCAATTCGGTAATTTCGTTCGGTGACTGTCCGTTGAGTTAAACGAGCGCCGTATATTAGGTTGCGATGCCGGTGATACCGTCAATCCAACGTCGTCGCGGCTAGGCACGAAAGGAGGCAGAACATGCGTGACTAAAAGATGTAACAGCCACCCCGGGGCCGGGTTGCTTTTAGCGGCACCCGGCCCCTTTCGTCTTGTTTGAGTGTTCAATAAACCGATAAGGTAACATACTCTCGCGGGCCGAAGATATGTAGATGCCCTCGCTCGCCAGAACAAACCTTGAATATGGAGACCGGCCATGGCTGACAACCTGTATCAAAAGCTCAAAGCAATGGTGGGTGGCACCAAACAATGGGAATGCCTGAGCAGTGCATGCAAAGGTAAAACCAGGACCTGGATATTCTGCATTGAGGACCAAACCGCCGTTTTCGCATCCACCAAGTTTTGCTGGAAGTGCGGCACATGCGGCCAGAAAAAATATGTATCCACGTAATGGAGCTCACGGAGGCTGCTTAGATAAATTGAAATGCATCCCCTATCATTTAACCCAGTTGACTTTGCTAAAACAAGAGGATTGGAAATGTATGTTGAAGTACTCCCGGGCGAAGGTTCCGGCGATCGCCAGCGTCATTCGGCCGTCTGGGCGCTGCGGCTCGAGCGCGTTTCGGGACCCCTCACCCCGGATCGCCAGGCCGAGGTCACTTTCATCCGCTGCATGCTGCGGGCCGGAGCAACAACCAGTTTCGCTATCAGGTATATGTGCTACGGCAATCAGGATGGTGCCGCCCCGTCCGTCGCACTCCTTTGTCGGGTTATGAGCCAGAACGACGCCCAAGATGCCCGCCGGCAGGCGATGATAATGGCAGACCAGGTTCAGGCCATTATCAGTTTCTTCTCGCCCGCCCATCATTGGCGACCCGTCGAGGACGCAGCGGAGTTTGCTAGTACTACAGCGCTACTCTATTTTACGTTCATGTCGCTTTCGAGATTCAATGGCGGCGCGGTTTCGCCATTGGTGG
>DAHVEJ010000056.1 GCA_027313145.1 Phycisphaerales bacterium
GACATTGCGCCGCCAAAGTGTTGATGTGCTCGAATTGCGCATTGCGGTCCACATGATTGCTGCCCTCCTCCAACGCCTTGGCATTGGCTTGCAGGCTGTAATGTAATGCCGCCAGCCGCCCGGCCACCACAGGATGACTCAAATGGTAGCCCTGCCGCGCTAACTCCCGCGCCAGTTGACGCGTGCTCTTGATTGTCCATCGCAATGGGTTCATCGGATCGCCCCGACTGGTCGGACTCACCAATCGCTCCAAGGCCGCATCCAAATCCGGATGCTTTTCCACCAATGTCTTGCGCCCGCCTCCTTCACGACGTACCCGTTCCGGGTTGGGCTTGCCATCTTTCAATTCCGCCAAAGCTTTATAGAGTGTCGGACGAGACAAATTCGCCGCACGAGCCACCAAGGCCACACCGCCGCGCCCCAAAGCCTCGGCGTCCGCCGCCGCCAACAGACGCCGTGTGCGCTCATTAAGGTGAGGCCGAAGCTTCGCGTATTTGTCCTGCAAGGTCACCATATCCATGTCACCAGTATAACATCCCAAGCTGATATGTAAATGTTATTTTTTAACGGCCCCTTAGCGCCATGTACACGCTTGCGGCACAGCGCGGTATGTTGGTTAAGCAGCATAATATGATCTGGTCGCAGCAGCAGCCATACTGGGTGAACTCCGCCAATGCCACAACGGCGGAAAAGAACTGGTTCTCAGCATATGCCAATGAGTTCTCGCCAAACCTTATTGATGTCGTCAACGAACCCTTGGATGGTCCCCCGACCTATGCTTCAGGTTTGCCGGACGGCGGAACGTCTTCGTCCAGCTACGGTGGATTCGGATGGGTGGTCCAAGCCTATCAATTAGCAAGTGCTGATTTTCCCCGCGCCACGTTGCTGATTAATGACTATGGAATTTTAGCCAGCGCCACGAAAACGGCGCAATACATGAGTCTGATTAATGTGCTGAAAAGCAAGGGCCTTATAGACGGTATTGGCCTGGAAGCGCATGGCCTGGAAAATGTCAGCAGCACAACGATTCAAAGCAACCTCAATAAACTCGATGAACTGGATCTGCCAATTTATATTTCGGAATATGATCTAAATCAAACCAGCGATCAGGCCCAGTTAACACAAATGGAATCGCAGTTCCCAATTTTTTACACCAATTCCATGGTGCAGGGAATTACGCTTTGGGATTTCGTTGATGGGCAGACCTATCAGCCCAATGCCAATTTGCTGTATGCCAATGGCAATCCGCGTCCCGCCATGCAATGGTTGGAAACCTATATGAATCCTGGCGGTACCGTGATTGATAGCGGTGCCGTGCGGCTTGTGTCTTCTTCCAGTGGGTTGCCGGCAGGGACGATTGCCATTGATTTCGGCGGTGGCACGCTGCGCTATTCTGCGGCGGGAATCACTTTGGCCAATGCACTACAGCTTAACGACAATAGCTCATATCTCGATATTAACGGGCAGAGCGCAGCGCGATATTCCGGGAACATTACCGGTGGTGGATCGCTGACTATCGAAAATACGGCAGGTTCCACCAATAATACACTGGTGATGACCGGCGCGGATACCGCCTTTGGTATTACCACCCTTGATGGCAACGTTCGTGTGCTTCTGGATTCAGAACCAGGTATCAGCGGTTCGGGCGTGATTACTGGTGCGGTGACCGTGAATGCCGGGGCGGTTTTTGGTGGAACCGGTACGGTTTCTAATACCGTCACCGTGGCCGGTGCACTATCCCCGGGTGACGGGGGCTACGGCACACTGCGAATTCAGAATTTGGCACTTGCCAATTCCAGCAAGCTTGATTTTACTCTCAACGCGGCAGACGCTGTTGCGGGCACCGGCGGTAACAGCTTTGTAGTCAGCACAAATGTCACTTTGGGCTCAGGCGTGACGATTGATATAACGCCCGGCATCGATTTTGGCGCGGGGGTTTATTCCTTGCTGAGTTTTTCAGACACCCTGTTTAATTCCGCGGATCTAACTTCATGGACGGTCAACGGCCCGGCAGGCTTTAACTATCAGTTGACCGATTCGGCGGGGCTTATTAGTTTAAATGTAACGGCAGTACCTGAGCCTGCCACGCTTGGCTTGCTTGCATGGGCCATCGGCGCATTACTTTTGCTTGCCCGGCCGCGTAGCGTGAAAAATATTACCTGATGGCATCGGACGTGGGCCGTTCCTGGCCCGACGGATCGCAATGGATGGGTACTATTATGTATCATCCTGAAAAGGCTGCGGTAGAATGAAAACAAAAAAGCTCATCGGCACTGTTACAGCGGCCAATCTTCCCCTTCCTCTGGCGTTGCCGACCCATCTTACCCGGACGCCGGCGCGGCGCATTTTGCTCTTGATGGGATGGTATTCCATCGCCATTCACCGGGGCGTGGCGCGATATGCCAAACAGGCGGAGTGGGCCTTGGATTCGGCATCCGTGCGTAACGCCAGTGCCGCTCCGGTTTGGGAACCCGACGGTGTGATTGCCATGCTGGGACCTAATGCGGAAATTGCCTCGCTGGTCGCATCATTTAAACTTCCGACGGTGAACATCGGTTATCAGGATATTTCCCCCGCGCCGCGCGTGGCCAATGATAATAAGGCCATTGCCGAATTGGCTGTGCAGCATTTCGTGGAACGCGGCTTTCAACATCTGGCGTTTTATTTTAAGGGTGTAAGCAAATGCGAACTGGAACGCAAAGAGTGCTTTCAAGCCGCCTGCAAAAGTGCCAACCGAATATTCCATCTCATAGACGCCCGCGCCGGATTACCCAAGGATTCTCCCCCCGCCGCCCTCTTCGCTCAATTGCGCAAAAGTCTGGTTACGCTGCCCAAGCCGCTGGCGGTTACCGCGGAAAATGATGATCTGGCGGCCGAAGTTATTTTCGCCAGCCACGAAGATCGCCTTCTGGTGCCGGAGCAGATCGCGGTGCTCGGAGTGATGAACGACGAACTGCGATGTAATTTTACCACCGTTCCATTATCCAGTATTGATGACAATGCCGAGGGCATGGGATTTACCGCCGCCGAATTGTTGGATCAGTTGATGTCCGGAAAAAAAGTTCCGCGCGGACCCACGCGGGTGCCGCCGATTGGGGTTGTGACACGGCAGAGTACGGATATTCTGGCCATTGAAAATACCGATGTGGCCATGGCATTAAAAACCATTTGGACACGGTATCGCGAGCCGATCAATGTGGAGGAAGTGTCGATGGGTGTCCCGATTTCCTATCGGCGGTTGCATGATCTGTTTCAGAAATATGTCGGCCGCAGCATGTCCGAAGAAATCGCCCGGTTGCGCGTGGAATATGCCGCCCGGCAACTGGTGGGCACGGATAAAAAAGTCCACGCCATCGCCGTGGAATCCGGCTTCCCGGATGCCAACCGCATGGTAAAAGTATTTCGCCGCATCAAAGGCCTCACGCCGGGGCAATTTAGAGCATTTAGCCGTCGCCGTAGCGGCGCATAAAATCCTTCATAAATCGGCTACAACTTGGCAGAAAAAGCTCTTGTAATGCCCTTCGAGAAGGCACATACTTTACGTAGACATGTTGATGCGATGTCTCCGCATAAGTCAGCGGAGACTTTCGATCAGGGGTTGGCCCAGAATGCCGGCCCAGCGTTGTAGAAAAAGTTAATATGCGGCGGAAAGAGTAGTGCCGCACCCGGTGATGGAAGGCCATCGTCTGGGCAATCGTAGAGATTATGAACAAGTTGCACCGGTGCATATGTTCGCTCGTGTGGGCGATGGTGCTGGTGAGAGATGAGTTCCTTTTTAGGAGTAGTACCATGAGTATCAAGTACGGTTACGCCAAAGCGCTGGGTGCAACGGCATTATTGGCTGGAGCAGCCGCAATGGCAATCCTCGCTTCCAGCGGGGTTGCGGATGCCGCGGCAATCAATGTCCAGTTTGGTGATTCATCGTTAAACGCCCCTGGAGTCACTGGCAGCGGCATCTACCCCAACGGGCAACAGTCGGGTGGATACAATTCCACGCCGGTATACTCGGGGACAGGCATGGACAGCCAAGATACCGGCACAGTATGGAATCAGGTGTTCTTCCCAGGTTATACCACAGCCGGTGGCACCGCCTATGGTACGGCGAATGCTACCGTCGGCAACTTGGTCTATTCCAACGGATCTGCGGCCGCCGGCGTTTCGGTAACCGTGGGCGCGCAGAACGGTGCATACAGTGACGCCAGTTACAATACCCAGGCGAGCGGAGACAGTGCCATGCCCACCTATATGGAGGGCTACCTCTGGAATTCAGTGCAATATGAAACCGCGCCAGCAATTGGGCCGAGCACCGTTGAAATTTCAGGTCTCACCGCGGGTGCGAAGTACCAGTTGTACGTTTACAGCGCTCTACCGTACAACGAATCCGACACACTTTTCACGCTGGCGGCCGCAAATACGCCTGCGGGTTCCGGATCATATTTGCTGATTGATCCCCAGCAGTTGTATACCAACTCCTCCGGTGCAGTCACCGGCTCGGCTGATATTCGCAACCCGGCGTCCAGCCAGTTTGCCAGCCCTGGATATGCGACACCAACATTGGTCGCACCAACGGCCGATCCATCCAACGCCAACGGCGATTATGGAATTTTCACCGCGGTTGCCGACAGTAGCGGGAATATCAATTTTACCTATTTTAACTCAGGCGTTTCGAACGGATGGGGCACGGGAGCCGCATCAACCGCCAAGAGTGTGAAGGACGACTGGTATGGAATCAACGCGATGCAGATACAATCAGTTTCCACGCCTGAACCGGCCACTCTCGGCCTGCTTGCGTTTGCGTTAGGGGGACTGCTGTTGCTGAGCCGGCGCGGCGTTCGCCGTGGCTAAAAACTCTGTGCAATTGGTGCGTACATTTTGGGCCGTCGCATGCGGCCCTAAGCAGTGCATGCATCGCGGTGCCACTATGGCACCGGACTGTATAGAGAAGTCATGAAAAATGATGGGTCGTGGCGCGTTGTCACAGGCCCAGATGTTTCGGAGTTTTGTTCTAAGGAGAATCGTTATGAAAGCTCGTGGATTTACTCTGATTGAGTTGCTGGTGGTGATATCCATCATCGCTCTGTTGATCGCGATGCTGCTGCCGGCTCTGGCGATGGCCAAGCAGGCAGCCAACAGCATATCCTGTTCGGCGAAGCTGCGTTCGTTGGGCCAGATTAACGCTGAGTACGCTCAAACCTATGAGGATATGGCCCCGCCAGGCGACGTAAGCTATGAAGCCGGAGCCGTCGATTCGGCTTGGACGTTCCCTGCACCAAGCCAAAATCAATATTGGATTCCTTGGAACCAGTTCCTGTACTATTACACAGTGGGGGCTACCACGGATATTCTTGATGTTCCTTGGGATCAAAATGCCGAGTTTGGTGCCGCGGTGGAGACAAAATGGCCTGCCCTTTTTCAGTGCCCCTCGGCAGTACTGCCAAATTCCCAGTGGTACTGCGCAAATTACAGCGCCAACCCCAATCTGTTTATCGACAGTTGGAGCCTGAATTCCGGTTCTCCCACCACCGCAAAAATGTCCATTATACATACGCCTGGGCATTTTATTGAGCTTGCGGATGCCACGCAGTTTAACAGTACCGGACAATCCGCCCCGGTTTTTCAGTGGAACTTCGGTCCACAGTACTCGTCGCATGAGGCGCTAAGCTGGGCACCGGGAACAACAATTGGAAAAAACCCAATCCTCACAGCGTTCCTCGCCGCGACGCAGCCGTGGGGGCAAGGCAACGCCGACGCCATCGGATCAACGCCGAATTACGATTACACACTTCGTTACCGGCACATGATGACCAGCGCCGACAATAGCGGTTATGCCAATGCCGTATTTGCGGACGGCCATGTTGCACAAATTGCACAAGGTGCGCTTCGCGTCTACAACATCGTTCCCAACAACTGATCGTGAAGGCTAAGTTTGCCCAGAGGGGCTGCGGAATTTTGCGTTTCGCGGCCCCTTTTTTTGTCCCTTGTGAATCTGATCCGATTGATTGGAACATCCTTGCCGGTCACCACCTGGACGGCAAGCTATAACGCCTTGGATTCGCGGGAATTTTAAAATATTAATATAATAGTCATGTAGACAGGAGTTGTGCAGTGATGCAGATGGGCCGCATTGTCGTTATCGTTGCTCTCGCCGCAAGTTTAGTCGCTGTCGCATCCGCCGCGCCGGCGCGAAATAACTATGGCAACCGCTTTGTCGGTACAACCTGGAGCGGGTTTAATTCGCCCTTGTTTGGCACCGTATTTACCCAGATCACACCGGAAAACGCCGGCAAATGGGGCAGCGTGGAACCTCGCAAGGGGAAATTCTACTGGGGGGCATTGAATGCCATGTATCGCTTCGCACAGCGCAAGCATCTGCTGGTCAAACAGCATAATATGATCTGGGGCGAACAGCAGCCGCCATGGGTCAATGTGCATAATGCGGCGGCAGCGGTGCGGGCGTGGTACGCCGCGTACGCCAAGCATTACAACGGCAAATTCCAATTCATTGATGTCGTCAATGAACCCCTGCACCATCGGCCGAAGTATCAAAAAGGTCTGCCCGGCGGTAATACCAAATGGGGCTGGGTGATCTGGGCGTATCAATTGGCCCGAAAGGATTTTCCCCATGCGAAATTGCTGATCAATGATTACAACATTCTGGGCTATCCCAAAGAGACCGAAAAATATATCCGTTTGATCAAATTACTGCAGGCGCGACATCTTATTGACGGCATCGGTTGTCAGGCCCACGGCTTGGAGCATATTAAGTCTTCCGTCATCCGTGCTGATCTACACAAGCTTGGATCGCTGGGGCTGGGCATTTACATTAGCGAGTATGATCTGAATTTTAAAAGCGATCGCAAGCAGTTGCAGCAGATGAAAACGCAATTTCCAATTTTCTGGAATGATCCACTGGTGCGTGGCGTGACGTTCTGGGATTTTAAGCAGGGACATACCTGGTTGCCATATACCTATTTAATTCGCCGCAACGGCACGCCACGGCCGGCATTTGTCTGGCTGGAGAATTATCTCCGGTTACATGGCCGCTGAGACGGGATTAGGGGCTTGGAATCTGGAGCGTTTGCCCCGCGCCCCATAACCGAATATTGGAGTGAAGCGCTTGGATCGACGACGATTTGTACAGGCGACAGGTTTAGCGGCGGTTGGCGCGATGCTACCAACCGGGGTGGCTGCGGTGGCGGCGGAAAAACAGGGGGGGGGCGGCGGATCGAGAGTGGTTCGAATACGGCGTGAAGCCCACGGTGTGCTGTTGGTGCTGGCCACTGGGGCTTTGCGAGTAATGGTTTATTCTGATCGCGTCATTCGCGTTTTGTTTTCTCCTGTTGGTGATGACCCGCAACATGAAAGCCTCGCCGTTATTCATGGGCCGGAAAAAGTCGCGTGGCAGGTCAATACGACTGCCGAGCATATTGTCATAACCGCAAAGCATATCACCGCTTTAATAAATCGAAGTACTGCTGCGGTTGAATTCCTAGATGCCAATGGAAGGACGTTTTTGGCGGAACAGGCTGGCGGTAGAAGCATGCTGCCGGTGAAATTCAAGGATGTCGCCACGTACCGCGTGCGGCAGAAATTTGCGATTCAGCCCGGCGAGGCTATTTTCGGATTGGGCGAACATCCAGAGGGTGTGGCGAATAACCGCGGTCAGATTGTCCATTTAGCCCAGCGGAACCCGACACACATTGCAATTCCAGTGTTGATGTCCAGCATGGGGTATGGTTTATTTTGGGATAATCCGGCCATGACCGTGGTCAAGGTTGGGGCTGATAAACAACCTGATGTCCTGAGTTGGAACTCGCACGTCGGTTCGGTGATCGACTACTACGTTATGTATGGGCCGAATCTCGATGATGCCATCGCCCAATGGCGAAATTTAAGCGGTGCGGTTCCGATGTTTGGTCGCTGGGGATGGGGATTCTGGCAGTCCAAAGAGCATTACAATACACAATTGCAGGTGCTGGGGGTGGCTAACGAGTATAGGTCGATGAAGATACCCATGGATGGCATCATCCAGGATTGGTTCTACTGGGCACCATTTCCCTGGGGTTCCAACAAGTTTGACCCCGTGCGCTATCCACGCCCCACCGAGATGATCGGCGAATTACACCGTGAACGAATCCACTTTATGATTTCAGTCTGGGCTAAATTTGCTCCCGGTTCCGCGAATTATAACCTGTTGAAAAAGTCGGACGCACTGTATCCGATCACCGGCGATAAAGCCTCCTGGAATCCGCACGCGGCCTACTACGATGCGTTCAATCCCTTGGCGCGGCGACTGTACTGGTCTTTACTCAATAAGGATCTGTTTTCCAAGGGTGTGGACGCATGGTGGCTTGATGCCAGTGAACCGGAGTTGGGTGCCCAATGGGGACAGTTCGCGAATATTAAAACATATATGGGATGGGGAGCTTTTGTTTACAACGCGTACCCGTTAATGCATACCGGAGCGGTCTACAATGGTCAGCGTCAAGTAACCGATCAAAAGCGAGTTATGATTTTGACCCGCTCCGCGTGGGCCGGCCAACAGCGCCATGCCGCGATCTGCTGGTCGGGTGATATTCAGGGCGATTTCCCCACGTTTGCACGGCAAATACCCGCCGGAATTAATTTCTGTTTAAGTGGTATTCCCTATTGGAACACAGACATCGGCGGATTTTTTATTCACCAGAGTCCGGCTGATCCGGCGTATCGGGAATTGTTCATACGTTGGTTCCAATTCGGCGCGTTCTGTCCGATGTTCCGTGTGCACGGCACCAACTATCCCAAGGAAATGTGGCGATTTGGGCCGCCGGCGATGGCCATTCTGGAAAAATTTGACCGCCTGCGCTACCACCTCCTGCCGTACATTTATTCCGTGGCATGGATGGTCACCAATCAAGGCTATACCATGTTGCGGGGTTTGGTCATGGATTTCCGCACGGATTCCAAAGTCTATGACATCCCGGATCAATTCATGTTTGGCCCCGCGGTATTGGTCAACCCCGTCACCAAAGCCGGCGCGGTTTCACGCCAGGTTTATCTGCCGGAAGCGACGCAATGGTACGATTTCTGGACCGGTAAAATGTTGGCAGGTGGCCAGAATGTCGATGCTCCCGCAGCCATTGATTCATTGCCACTTTATATTCGTGCCGGGTCCATTATTCCCTTTGGACCCTCCGTGCAGAATGCCGAAGAGCCGGCGGATCCTATTGAATTGCGGATCTATGGCGGCGCGAACGGCGAATTCACACCTTATGAAGATGAAGGGGACGGCTACGATTATGAAAAGGGGACCTACGCCATCATCACATTCACGTGGGATGACAAAGCCGGCAAGCTGACAATTGGTGAACGCCACGGCACATTCCCGGGAATGCTCAATCACCGGACATTCCGCATTGTATTTGTCGGGCCCGATCATGGCACCGGCATTGAACCGGCGCAACCGGATCATATTGTGCATTATGATGGCCATGCGGTGGTAGTACGCAAAAATACGAAAATGTAAATGTGTTTGAAATAGAGGAGCCGATCAAGCCAATGCCCGTGCGGACTCTCCGGTGCGATAAAGAGCCTTCGGTTCCCGCATTGTGCCACTGGAATTGTGCTGTGTGGAACTGCCGTCCGGCTTGGATGAAATTGGATTGAGCTTCAGGTGTTGAACCGGACAAGGATGTATGCATTATAGCGATATTTTTAAGGCACAGATCATAGGGCTTAGAAAAAGAAACGCCTGGCTTGGCATTTTGTAACTTGGAATGAATTTAAAAAAATGGATAGACGACGATTTGTACAGGCGACAGGTTTGGCGGCGGTTGGCGCGATGCTGGCCAAGCCGCGCCTATTGCACGCCGCAAATGCCAGCTCTATCGCAACGAATTCGCGCGTGATGCATCACTGGTCGGCGGATTCGGGTGATATCCTTTTGGCTGGCCCAAGGGGCGTAGCCACTATTCTGATCGATCAGCAGGATCAGCAGGTGGTGCATATTGCCGGGCGGATGCTGGCGGATGATCTACACCGTGTAACGGGCCATAAGCCGGCCGTTGCCACGCGCGTGGATCACATTCCCACAGCCATAATCATCGGCACGCTGGGGCAAAGTTCATGGGTGGATCAGTTGGCGGCAAAGGGCAAAATTAACGTTGCGGCAATAAAGGGTAAATGGGAGGCCAGTTTATGGCAGACTGTCGAGCAGCCTATTGCCGGTATTGACCGGGCGCTGGTAATTGCGGGCAGTGATCGTCGCGGTACCGCCTACGGCGTGATGGACCTGTGTGAATTGGCGGGTGTTTCACCGTGGTTCTGGTGGGCGGATGTGCCGGTGAAAAAAGCGGCGGCGGTGGCGGTCACAGCGGGCGTGCGATACGGTGGTGAGCCGGGGGTGAAGTATCGCGGCGTTTTTATCAACGATGAAGACTGGGGCTTTCAACCATGGGCCGCCAAAACTTTTGATCCGCAACTGGGCAACGTAGGGCCAAAAACTTATCAGAAGGTCTTTGATCTGATGCTGCGGCTGAAACTGAATTACCTCTGGCCGGCCATGCACAACTGCTCCACGCCATTTGCCGCAATCCCCGAAAATTCGGTATTGGCCAATGAATATGCCATTGTGATGGGATCATCGCATGTCGAGCCAATGCTGGCCAATCCGGTATCCTTTCTCAATGGTAAAGATGCGCGAAAAAACGGCCCATGGAATTTTGTCACCAATAGCAAAAATATCCTGAAGTTCTGGACCCAGTCCGTGGAGTCGCGCGGTAAATATGAAGCGATATGGACCATCGGCATGCGCGGGCCTTATGACAGTCCGCTGGAAGGCGTCCATACCTTGGCCCAGGAACGGTCCTTGGTGCAGAAAATTTTCGGTATTCAACGCGCGTTGCTTAAGCGATATGTCACGCGGCGGTGGGGGCCGCCTGCACAGTGCTATGTGCCGTACAAGGAAGCGTTGCTGGTTTACAACTCTGGATTGAAGGTGCCCGGCGATGTGACAATCATCTGGCCGGATAATAACTTTGGGTACATCCGGCAGTTTAGCAATCCAGAGCAGCGCAAGCACCCCGGCGGGGCGGGGGTTTACTACCATATTGAATATTTAGGCGGCCCGCATTCCTATTGCTGGCTTAACACAACGCCACCGGCATTAATGTGGGAGGAACTCAAGAAGGCTTGGGATAATGATTCCAAAACAATATGGGTGATCAATATCGGCGGAATAAAACCACGGGAAATCGGTGTGGAGTTTGCCGCACGACTGGCTTGGAACCCCAAGGCATTTGGCCCCGATGCCCAACCACGTTTCCTGCGGGAGTTTGCGACTAAAGTGTGCGGTGCTCAGCACGCCGCCGCGATTGCCGGATTGCTTCAGGAATTTTACCGTCTGGGCCAGATACGCAAGCCGGAGTCCATGAATCGCGATTGGGCGGCCACATTGCCGATGGTGGAAGTGGAAAAGCTCATGGCCGATTACCATGGCCTGTTACATGCTCAATCACAGTTATATAAACATGTTCCTGAAAACAGCCGCGATGCATTCTTTGAGCTTTTTGGTTATCCCGCACAAATGCTCGCGGCCACGGGGCTGATATTCCTGTATGACCGTCTGGCGCATACCGATAAAACCGCGCAGAAAGATCATGAAAATGCGGTAGCCCATTGGCGTGTGTATATTGAGCGGCAAGTGGCGTGGTACAACAATAAATTAGCCAATGCAAAGTGGCGGCACTACGCTACGATGGGCGGCACGACATGGAATCCCGCATGGGCGGCGGTGCAATGGCCATGGCTGCACAACCAACCCGCCCGTCATCTGCCGCTGCCGCAAGCAGTTCCTCTGGTGGCAATCAATGCCGATCACTTCGAGCGGCATCGGCCGACAGCGACCGCCGCATGGCGCAAAGTCGCGGGCTTGGGATGGTCAAGTGGTGCCATGGCCCTGTGGCCGGCAATTCCGGAAAATCAATGGGATCCGGAAACCCAGTTGGACAATGCCCCGCAGATGGAATACCACATCCATGTGCCGGTCGAATGCGACAACGGCGAAGTGGTGTTACATGTATTGCCGACCTACGAATTGTATCCGGGCATGCAGTTGCGATTGGCGATGCAATGGGACGATTCATCGCCGCAGGTGCGGGCCGTTCCATTTGCATCAAGCGAAACGCGGGTGGTGGGTAATGCCATTCGCAGCGCCGGCGTGTTGGACAACCACATTCCGTTGCGCTTTGCGGTCGGCCCTGTTTCCAAAGGTCGGCACCTATTGACGGTGTACGCTATCGATCCCGGCATCGTGCTGGATCAAATTAACGTCAAGGAGGCATAAGGGTGGAAAGTCAGAAGATCATGGAATGTTAGCCGGCACATTAAAAATGTGCCGGAATGATGTGTTAGCCGTTGAACCGAACGGCTAACGTGAAAATCGGAGAATTCATGAAACTTGGCCTGGGGCTATATCGCCACGCCTTAACACCGGAGAACTTCCGTTTCGCCCGGCAATGCGGTTGCACGCATATTGTGGCCCACCTGGTGGATTATTTTAACGGTGGCGCGCACAGCAAAGCTGATGATCAGCCCACCGGCGGCAGGCAGGGTTGGGGGTACGCCGGTGACCCGAAAAAACTCTGGTCGCTGGAGGAACTCCAGTCGCTGGTAAATGCAGCGGCGCAGGAGGGCTTAAAGATCGCGGCCATTGAAAACTTTGACCCCGCCCATTGGTTTGACGTGCTGCTTGATGGCCCGAAACGCCGTGAGCAGATCGACGGTTTGAAAACCATAATCCGGCGGATGGGGCAGGCGGGCATACCCTGCATGGGGTACAACTTCAGCCTGGCGGGCGTCGGCGGGCGAATCAGCGGGCCGTTTGCCCGGGGACAGGCCGTCGCGGTGGGCGTGGATGGCCAGGACAATACACCCATTCCCAACGGGATGGTATGGAACATGGTGTATGATCCGCTGGCACCGGCCGGGACCATGGCGGAAGTGACATCCGATGAACTCTGGGATCGGGCCAGGCGCTTTCTCGATGAGTTACTACCCGTGGCGGAAGAGGCTAAAGTGCATCTTGCAGCGCATCCCGATGATCCTCCATTTGCCACACTGCGAAATACGCCCCGGCTTGTGTATCAACCCGACCTTTATCAGAAATTATTGGATTTGAATTCCAGCCCCTGTAACGGCTTGGAGTTTTGTGTGGGGTCCATCGCGGAAATGACGCAGGGAGATGTCTATGAAGCGGTAGATCAATACAGTCGGCAGGGAAAGATATGTTATGTCCATCTGCGAAATGTGCGGGGGAAAATTCCCAGCTATCGTGAAACTTTTATCGATGAAGGCGATGTGGACATTCTGCGCGTGCTGCGGATTCTTAAAGAGAATCATTTTAACGGCGTATTAATTCCCGATCACGCGCCGCAGATGTCCTGTAGTGCGCCGTGGCACGCGGGAATGGCGTTTGCCTTGGGATATATCAGCGCGGCGTTGGCCGCGATACAGGCGTGAGGCGCTTGGCAGATATGGTAACCATGGACTTTTTTTATTCAGGAGTGCTTTATGTCAGATGAAATTAAACGTTTGGGCCGGAAAATAAGCCGACGGAGATTTATTTCCACGGCAACCGCCAGCACGATGTTGGCGTCTCTGCGACCGCGAATTGGCGGCCTTGCGGAGGGTGAATCAGCCGCTGAAAGGCCGCAGCCACCCGCTGCCACGGTGGGCATTTCGCCCCAGGCCTATGACCGAGCCGCACGCCGCGCCGCCGCTCTGGTGGCTCGGATGACGTTGACGGAAAAAGCCGGGCAACTCGGCAATACCGCGCCGGCGATTAAACGTCTGGGGCTGCCGGCGTATCAATATTGGCATGAAGCTCTCCATGGTCTGCTGCGGGGCGGCCCATGCACGAGTTTTCCGGTCCCGTTGGCCATGGCCAATTCCTGGAATCCGGCGCTGGCCCGAAAAGTGTATACCGCGGTTTCCGATGAAGCACGTGCTTACCATAACCAGCACGGCACCGCGTTGGCCTATTACTCACCCCAAACACTTAATACGGCCAAGGATCCGCGCTGGGGGCGTATTGATGAAACCCTCGGTGAAGATCCGCATCTGATGGGCACGATGGTGGCCAACGTGGTGCAGGGGATGCAGGGGGATAATCCCAATTTTCTAAAAACCGTCTGCTGCGCCAAACATTTTATCTGCAATGAAACCGATGATGATCGCCATACCACTTCCGCGAGCGTCAATTCCCGCAGCTTCTGGGAATATTACACGCGGCCTTTCCGCAGTGCGGTGGATGCCGGCGTATTTACCGTCATGGGATCGTACAACGAAATTAACGGTATTCCCTGTTGCGCCGATCGCTTCCTATTGACCGATCTGCTGCGCCATCGCTGGGGTTTCCGGGGTTATGTCACCTCCGATTGCGACGCGGTTGGCGATATCTATCAGACCCATCATTACGTTCCCACCGGTGAGCAAGCGGCGGCTTTGGCGATGCAGGCCGGTTGTGATTTGAACTGCGGCTTTACCTGGGGCACGTATCAGAAATTTTTGCCGCGTGCTGTAGCGCTGGAATTGGTAAGCCAAGCCGATATTGACCAGGCCTTAACACGCATTCTCACCGCGCGATTCCTGTTCGGTGAATTTGATGATCCGAATGTTGTGCCTTACAACAGCATCGCCTTCAGCGTGGTCGACAGCCCGGAACATCGACAACTGGCTCTGGAAGCGGGGAGGGAATCGCTGGTGCTGCTGAAAAATGACGCGAAAATGCTGCCCCTGGACAAGTCAAAAATTAAAAAAGTGGCGGTCATTGGTCCCATGGCCGATCGCTGCGCACTGGGCGGTTACAGCGGCGGCCCGTTCGTACATGTTTCACCCCTGGATGGTATTGCCGCGGCTCTGGGTTCGCCAAGACCGCAAAATCGCATCGATGCCATCAACTTTTCCTCCATTGACTGGAGCTATAAATTCTTCAACTGTGTCCTGCCGGATGCCACTTTGGGCCTGATGCAAAATGGGTTCTATGTGCAGTTACCCGCGGCGGATTTCACCGGGCGAACCAGCGTCAAAGCGCGGGCAAGTTCTGCCTCCACCGGCGGTGTGGTGGAAGTCCATTTAGACAGCCCCACCGGCGAAGTTGCCGCCCGAATTAAAATTAAACCCACCGGCGGCTGGGATACATTTCACGAGTTTTCCGCCCCGGTTAACAATGCCTCCGGCTGGCATTCCATCTACCTGGTATTTACCGGCGACAGCGACCAGAAGGATCTGTTCCATCTTGACTATATTGAATTGCTCCCATTAGACACTCCAAAACCCGGCCGCGTGCAGGTGGACTTTGTGCGGGGCTGCACCGTACAGGGTCCGGCCAATAAGCAGTGGCTGAAAAAAGCGGCCCAGGCGGCCAAAGATGCGGATGTGGTATTTCTGGTTCTTGGTACGGATCAGACCATTGATCATGAGCAGTTGGACCGCCAGGATATTGTCCTTCCCGGTGCGCAGCATGATCTGGCGCAAGTGGTGCATAACGCCAATGCCAATACCGTCCTGATACTTTCCGCCAACTGCCCGGTTGCCATACCCTGGGAGGATGAACATATCCCGGCCATTCTCTGCGCGCTGTGCGGCGGTCAAGCCCAGGGGACCGCGATAGCCGAAACCATCTTCGGAGATTACAACCCCGGTGGAAAACTGGCGGAAACGTGGTATCGCAGCCTGCGACAATTGCCGGGCTTTCATGATTACGACATCATCAATGACCGCACGTATATGTATTTCCGCGGACGATGTTTGTATCCGTTCGGCTTTGGTTTAAGTTACAGCACCTTTGAATTCAGCAATATAAAAACTGATGCCCTGGCGCTTTCCGCCGGTAGCGCGGTGCATGTTTCCGCAACGGTAACCAATACCAGCGACATCCCGGGTTCAGAGGTCATGCAGTTCTACGTTGCGGCTCCCAAGTCCAAGGTGCGCCGCCCCATCAAGCAATTGGTCGGATTTCAGCGTGTGCACTTGGCCCCCCATGAACATCGCACTGTGACGTTCACGTTGCCATATAATGATCAGGCCCTCTGGTTCTGGGATGAGCGCAAGCGCAGATTTGTGCTGGAACCCGGTAAGCTGCAACTCTTGATCGGCAGTTCCTCCGCACACATTCACCTGTCAACACAGGTGCAGCTTGAGCCATGCGCTGACACCACGCTCGGTGCCCCGGAATCCCTGCAGACAGTAATGGCACCGCCGAAAGTGACATGACCAATTGTTGCACAGAATCGGCGTTTGGAACCCACCGGCGTGGCCGTTGCGTTTGCCCATGGGCATAGCACGCATCAATGAGCGATGAACGTCCATCGGCAACTCAAGCAGATCTTGGGCGATATAAAGACCGAAGCATTTGCAAGCATGACCCGGCCGCGAAATTCTCCAATCAGGTGGTCAAGCATCGGTTTGACACGGCAGCATCGGTTGGGTTGTAACAGGGCCACCGCATTACTGGCCTGGTTGATGAATTCCGTGCGGTGACACCAGTTTGTGGATGCTTCGCAGAGCATCCATGCGGGAAACAGCCGTTTGATTCTGACGAAATTTGACAGCATAGAAATGAAATTCGGCAATTGTGCTTCATGAAATCAACCGCTATGCTTGGCAATTCGGTTGGAGCATCCAGGAAGTTTGTTTCAGGAGATGGTATGTTTTTTAAGCGACCGGTCATGCTTGCGGTTTTTTCAGTAACGCTGGCGATGTTGATCACCGTGGCCCCGAGGCACGCGATGGCCGCCGGGCCGGTTCACAAAATGCATACGGCAAATATGGGTTGGTGGAAAAAAGCCCGCTTTGGCATGTTCATCCATTGGGGACTTTACTCGGTCCCGGCCGGGGTATGGCATGGTAAGCGCGTTCCCGGTTATGGTGAATGGATTAAAAACGATGGGCACATTCCCAACAAGCAGTACAACGCTTTGGCTAAGAAATTTGATCCTGTTGATTTTAATGCCAATCAATGGGTCAAAATAGCCCGCGAAGCCGGAATGAAATACATGGTCATTACCAGCAAACATCATGAAGGCTTCTGCATGTTTAATACCAAAGCCACCAATTTTAATATTGTAAAAGACACCCCCTGGCATAAAGATCCCCTGGCAATGCTTTCCGCCGCATGCCGGGAGCAGGGTATTAAATTCTGTACTTATTATTCCATTATGGATTGGCACTCCCGCGATCAACTCCCCGCCCATGCCAGCGCTACGCATCCAACGTATAACCCGACGCATTTTGCGCCCGGGCGCAAGGCCGCGTATCTCCGCTACATGGAACGGCAGATTCATGAACTTATTACGCAATATCATACGCATTTAATCTGGTTTGACGGTCAATGGATGCACGGATGGAATAAATCCTGTGCCCGCGAACTGTACCGGTATATCCGCTCGATTGATCCAACGGTCATTCTCAATTCGCGCATCGGCTTTGGTTATGGGGATTATGCCACGCCGGAGCAGCAAATTCCCCCAATGGGTATCCCCGGCCCGTGGGAAACCTGCATGACCATCAACACCACATGGGGCTACGTCTCCTGGAATCACGACTGGAAATCCTCCGCTACGCTGATTCATCATCTGATTCATTGCGCCAGCGGGGGTGGAAATTTTCTGCTGAATGTCGGCCCCACAGCCAAAGGAATCATTCCTCAGCCGGAAGTGAAGCGCCTTCTGGCCATTGGAAAATGGCTGAAGGTCAATGGTCAAGCCATTTACGGATCGCATCGCACGCCTTTCGCTAAGAAGCTTCCATTTGGCTACGCCACTCAGAAACCCGGTAAGCTGTTTCTCGAGGTGATCCGATGGCCGAAGAGTCGCACCCTGGTTGTGCCCATGCGCAACGCGATCACCAAAGCGTATCTGCTGGCCAATGATCTGCCTTTACAAACAGCGACCGGACTTGGCGGTCAGTTGGTATATCTGCCGGCCGCCGCACCCGATCCGGTGGCCAGCGTCATCGTGCTGAAAATCACCGGCCCGGTTCAGCCGCTCAAGCAATAAAGAGGTGAAACCTGTGCGTGCTTTCACAGATTTATCTCTATTTGTTTTTGTCGGGAGTACTAAATGAATCTTGGTTTTTTCAAAAACCACTTTTCTCGCGGGAGCAGTCTGGTCGGATTTGGCATGGGCTTGGCATTGATGTTTTTATTGACCGGCTGCCAGGCACCGCAGAAGCCACTGTCCTGGCGTGGTACGGTCCAGCACGACCTGCCGTTGTATGGCGACCGCAACTGGATTGCCATTGTGGATTCCGCCTATCCGGATCAGAGTCGACCGGGCGTTGAGACGGTGGTCACCCATCACAACATGTTCACGGTTTTAAAGTATGTTTTGGCGGGAATTCAAAAGGCCCCGAATATTCGTGCCGAGGCGTACACCGATAAAGAACTCAATTACGTCACCGATGCGCAGACCCCGGGCATCAGTGCCTACCGCGCCAAATTGTATGCCCTGCTGGCGGGTATCCCCCATTTCTCGCAGTTGCATATTCAGAGTATTCATCGCCTGAATAAAGATGGCAAAATATTTAACATTCTGATTCTTAAAACCAATTTAACTATGCCCTATACCTCCGTATTTATCCATCTCAAGTGCGGCTATTGGACCAATGCCGATGAAGCCGCCTTGCGAAAAGCCATGGCGGCAGCTAAAGCTGATTAACAGGTAAATACCGGCTGCTCTATCGCGCGTCTTTGAGGACTGCAGATGAATAAAATCAGCCGATTAAATGAATTCAAACCGGTTGAGGAATGCTGTCCACAAGGCAGTTGTTGTGGCGGCGGTGTTACGCGGCGGCGTTTTCTGGCGGCTTTATCCGGCGGCGTGGCGGCGGCAGTCATGCTGGCGGATCGTCCGGTGATGGCCGGCCCGTTTGAAACCGCGGATTTCGCCAAACTCATTCCGCCGGACAAAAAACTCAACCCGCAATGGGTGGCATCACTGTACGCGCGCGGCGAACCAACCGTTTATTCCAAAGCCAAAGGAGAACTACAATTCATCGGCATGCCGGTCGGTGGCTTGTGCTGCGGCACGGTCTACCTCGGCGGTGATGGCAAGCTCTGGTTGTGGGATATTTTCAATCAGAATTCCAACGGCATCGAGCCGCGCAATGTGCCGTGGAGCGGTTTCGGTCATCCGCATGATGTCAATCCGCAGAATGGTGCCAATTACGTTCAACCGGCCAAGCAAGAATCTCCGTTTGAGCAGGGATTTGTGCTGCGGGTAAATTCCGTTGATTATCCCATGGACGCCCGTGGCTGGAAGGATATTACCTTCCGCGGCAACTATCCCATCGGGGAAATAAACTATCGTGATCCGGCGTGTCCGGTGGCCGTTAAGCTGCAGGCCTATTCGCCGTTTATTCCGTTAAATACAGATGATTCGGGCCTGCCGGCGACGCTATGTGAATTCACGATTACAAATATCAGCCAGAGCCGGGCAAAAGTTCAGATGGCCGGATTTCTACAAAATGCGTGCAGTTTGTTTACAGCCGGGGCCGGAAGCGGCGCACGGGTTAATGAAATTGCGGGTATTGCCGGGGCCACGGTTCTAAGTTGCCGCTTTGATATTGGCCGTCCGCAATCCACGACATCGGCGCGTCCGGACATTGTGGTGGACACGTTCAATCATCCAACCTACGGTAAATGGAAAGTCACCGGAACCGCGTTTGGCAACGGGCCAATCCTGCGCGCGGATATTCCCGCATATCAGGGCAATGTTGGCGGCAAGGGGCCACGGGTGGTCAACTCTCACGCCTCCGCACCCGGCACAACAATCGCCCAGAAAGACGCCGCCACCGGTACCCTGACCAGTCCATCTTTTACCATAGAACGTCGCTATCTGAATTTTTACATTGGTGGTGGTTCGGATATTCAACAGGTGGGCCTGCAATTATCAGTCGATGGAAAGGTCGTTCGCCGGGCCACCGGAGATGATAGCAATCACATGCGTCGGGTGAGTTTTGACGTTTCGGAGTTTATGGGGAAAACGGCGGTTATTGAAATTTATGATCATGCCACGGGTAGTTGGGGCAATATCGGCGTATCAGATATCGTGCAATCGGATACTGGTTGGTCAAAATCCGCTCGCGTATCGGAACTTGATACGGATTATGGCACCATGGCCCTGGCGGTGTTGGGGAAAGCAACCGGGCACGCGGATTTAAAAAAGCAATCACTATTTGACGCACCCATTTCTGACAACAGCGTTGAGGATGCGGCAAACGACCTGACAGGCGCATTGGTACAAACCGTGGCGTTAAAACCGGGAGAATCCCAAACCGTCACATTTATTGTTGCGTGGCACTTTCCCAATTGCGGGAATTTGCCGGTGGCCCAAGCCGCTACCGGCAATTACTATTCCCGCCGTTTTGGCGATGCGAACGATGTAGCCGAGTATGCCGCTGTCAATTATGCGCGGCTTTCCCGTGATACCAAGCTTTGGCGTGACACCTGGTACGATTCAAGCTTGCCGTACTGGTTTTTGGATCGCACAGTCTATAACACTGCCTGCCTGGCTACCTCAACCAGCCACCGCTTTGCCACGGGACTATACTGGGGTTGGGAGGGAGTGGGATGTTGTCCGGGAACCTGTACGCACGTGTATGAATTTGCCCAGGCGACTTCGCGGTTGTTTCCTGAATTGGAAAGGGATCTGCGGCGGCGCGTCGACTTCGGCATGGCATTAAACAAGCAAACCGGCATGATCGGCTATCGCGGTCCCGGCACCGGCCCGGCAACCGACGGGCAGGCCGGAATGATACTCTGCGCCCTGCGCGAGCATCTTATGAGTGCGGACAATGAGTTTTTGCGGGAGATATGGCCGGGAGTTCGGCGCGCAATTGACGGGCTGATTAATCACAGCGATCCAAACACAGGTCTGATTACCGGCCCGCAGCCCAACACGCTGGACGCGGCATGGTACGGCGAAATTGCCTGGATTAGCGGCCTGTACGCCGCCGCTCTCAAAGCGGGCCGGCACATGGCGACTGCCATGGGTGATCCTGCTTACGCCAGTCGGTGTGAACGCCAGTTTAATAAATGTCGCCGATCCATTGAAACCCGCTTGTTTAACGGACGATACTTTATTCAGCGGAAAGACCCGCGCCATCCCGACGCCCTGGGCACCTATGACGCCTCATTTATTGAGCAAGTGCATGGACAGTCCTGGGCATGGCAGTTGGGCATGGGCCGCGTGCTGGACCGAGATAAGACGGTCAAGGCCCTGAAGTCGCTTTACAAATATAATTTTACTTTAAATGTCGGGCCTTTCCGCTCGGCAAACCCTCCGGGGCGTCCCTACGCTTTGGCCGGAGACGGCGGGTTGATCATGGCCACGAACCCTCAGGGAATCAAAAATCCCTTCGGCAATGTATCGGCATGGCAATACGGCTATTTTGATGAATGTATGTCAGGTTTTGAGCATCAAGTCGCCGGTCACATGCTTGCCGAAGGTTTGCTCTTGGAAGGCTTGGCCGTGACTCGGGCTATTGAAGATCGTTACAGCGCCAAGCTCCGTAACCCGTTCAATGAAATTGAGTGTAGCGATCATTATTCCCGTTCGATGGCCAGTTATGGGTCGTTTATCGCAATCTGCGGGTATGAGTATGACGGGCCGCGAGGGCATATCGCATTTGCGCCGCGTCTGCAGCCCCACCGTTTTAAAGCGGCCTTCACCTCGGCGCAGGGATGGGGCAGTATCTCCCTGCGCCGCACGAAAGATCAGATGCGTGCCGAGATTGGAGTTGCCTGGGGCAAGCTCCGTCTCCGAAGTATCGGTTTGCCTGGCGGCAAGTTTAAAGTTCTCTCACTGAAGGTGGGAAGAAACAGTCGATCGGCCGCCATAACGTCGGCCGATCAAAAGTTGCTGATAACATTGCACCAAGATATTGAGCTTGGTGCCGGTGAGAACCTTTCGATTGTATTGACCGGAGGACACGCCTGAACAAGAGACCCGAAAATACGCGGATACTATAAGTATAAATATATATATAAATAAGAAAAGTTGTAGCCCCTGTTCCTCCGGCAGGTGTGATGTTCGGCCAATGCGCCGGCAGGCCTCCGGGCAAATATTACGGCAGGCCGTTACCGGTCTCAGGCGGGTTGATAATATCCCGCAAGGCCGCCACATGGTCTTCAAAGGCTCGCCGGCCGGTGCGGGTGGCGCTTAAATAAGTCACGGGCTTGCGGCCCACGAATGCCTTA
>DAHVEJ010000057.1 GCA_027313145.1 Phycisphaerales bacterium
AAGCCCGCAGAAACGGCATTGTGGTGAAAAACGGCAAAACGGATGCCGAGAAACTCCTGACACTTACACCACTGTCGTTTGGCAAAACACTCTGGCAGATCGGCGTAGCCAACCGGACCGTCACCGAATTCCGCAATGGCGGCAACTTTCATATCTGGGAAAATTACCTGCGCTACGGCAAAGACTTTCCGCACGGGGTTAATTACACCATCGGCAAAAGCACGCCATCTCGCGACTGGAACTACCTGCAACCGGCCATTGTGCAGGGCCACCGCACACCGACTACTTGGAACATCCACTTTAAGCTCAAGAAAGTACCCGCCGGTTCGCCGGTGCTGACAATGGTCTGCGGCGGACGTAATGCGCGATTAACCATATTAGCCAACGGCCAGCGCATCGGGCAAATTCATACGAGCATCGGCCTGCAATATGTGCGAACGGCCCCCTACGGCGAATTAATTATTGAGAACTTCCATGTTGCACAGGGCGTACTGCACACGGGATGGAATGATATTGCCCTGACTTTTACAAATTCCGTCGGCAATGCGGGGCGACATATTCGGCAAGCGCGACAGAACTGGACCAGCTTTATGGCGTATGACTGCATCCGGTTATCCGTGCGTTGATCACATTAGCCCGATAGGTTTTGCGGCTGCGCATCGTTTTAAACGGATGATTGGGCGACGGGGCATAAATATTGATTTTCTTCGCAAGCACTTCGCACGATAAGGCCGATAATATAGTATGGTATAAGTACGCACAGCTAACGGGAGCTGTGCCGGCGAGTTGGAACTCCGGTGGTTATGCGTAAAGAATCAATTTCTCAACTTATTGCGGTGGCGGTGCTGGTCATCGGACTATCACCCACGACCCATGGCGTGTGGGCGCAAAATGCAAAAAACAAATCTCCGTTGACACGCAAAGAAGTGATCGCAGCGATCAATCGCGGAGTCTCCTATCTGCTGAAAAAAGAAAAGCCCGGTACATTTTGGGAGACTCTGCCGGCCCAATCCCAAAATTCCGGGGGTCAAACGTCTCTGGCTCTTTACGCTCTACTGCAGGTTGGCAACACGCTGGATCGGACAGATTTAACGGTCAATTCCCCTAAAATTAAACCGGCATTGAAATGGCTGGAAGAACTAACCCCCAAAAGCACCTATGTGGCATCCCTGCAAATCAGCGCTATTACCGAAAGTCCAACCAATTCGCCGCTCTATTTTAAAGCGTTGCATCGGGCGGATAAATATCTCATAGACTCGCAACATTCGGATGGGGCTTATCATTATGTATGGGACGGTGTTAAGAAGCATGAAGTGCTTCCAGGCAACTGGGATAATTCCAACAGTCAATACGGATTGCTGGGCGTTTGGGCGGCTAAGCTTATGGGCTTTTCGCCTTCAGAAAAGTACTGGATACGTTGTGAAAAGCACTGGCGCAAGTGGCAAAATACCGATGGCGGATGGAGCTACCAGGGCCACGGCACATCCACCAGGTCCATGACCGCGGCTGGACTTGCCAGCTTGTATGTGGTCGATCAATATCGCCATACCGGTGTGCACTTAAATCCTCATACTGATAAGGGTATTCAAGACGGATTGCATTGGCTGGCGGCGAATATTCAAACCCAGTCGAATTTGTATTATCTCTACGGATTGGAGCGCGTGGGCCTGGCCAGCGGCCTTAGGCATATCGGAAAATGGAATTGGTACACAATGGGGGCGCGTACCATCTTAAAAAATCAAGACCCCACAACCGGGGCATGGACCAATTATGTGCTGGGCGCACCGAGCAATGTGGTTCCAACGGCTTACGCCTTGCTTTTTCTTACTCGCGGACTCAACCCCATTATTTTCAACAAACTCCAGTATAACGGCCCCTGGAATGCCCGCCCCCGCGACGACTATAACGTTACGCAGTGGCTTAGCACCACCTTTGAGCAGCAGATTAACTGGCAAAGCGTCAATATTAACTCTGATCCACGCACTTGGCTCGATGCGCCGGTTTTGCTGATTACCGGCCACGGCAATCCCCATTTTACTTCGGAAGATATTGCAAAATTAAAATGGTATATGAACCATGGCGGATTCATTTTCTCCAATGCGGACGGCAACAGCAAATCGTTTACCCGCGCGATTCAAAGAGCTGCATTTGCGGCTACCGATCATACGCTGAAAATGCGGAAGCTTTCTGCCGATAACTGGATTTATCACGTCCAGTACCAACTGCCTCCCACCATGGATTTAATGGGGCTTTCCAACGGCATCCGTGTCAGTTGGGTGCACAGCCCCCTGGATGTCGGATCGCGATGGGAAAGCCTGAACACGGATTTTCACAAAAATGCCTTCCGGCTGGCGGCCAACATCTATTTCTACGCCACCAGCAAGCATCGACTGGTGCGACATTTGAATCCCAAAGTTCCCAAACTGAAAATCAGCGCCAAGCTCCGCGTCTTAGCTCTCTCCTTTATCCGGCACAAAGGACAATGGAATCCGGAACCGGAAGCCTTCAAGGCCTTTTCAGATTATGCGGCGGTCCACAAAATCAAGTTATCTATTGGCACGGCTACACTCAAAAATATGGGGGAGAAAAAGCCCCTGATTGCCTATATGGCCGCGCTGCAACCCTTTGACCCGTCGTGGAGAACCGAGCATGACATCCGGAATTTCCTGGACGCGGGCGGCACACTGATTATTGAAACGCCCAATGCGGATAAAACAGTCACCCATTCCGTCCGATCCATGATTGCCCAGTTATATCCGCTGGCCACAATGGGCCAAATTCCTCAATCCAGCCGGATTTTTAATGGGTCCATCCCCAACTCTGTGCCCCTGCCTAAAGTAAAATACCGTGCTTTTTTCTTGCGGCACCATGGCTTTCTGGATAAACCCCTGCTTTATGGACTGCATCGGCATGGCCGATGGATGATTATTTACAGCCCATACAATATTGCCACCGGGCTGACCGGTTCCCATGCCTGGGGCGTTATGGGTTACAGCCCGGCATCCGCCCGGCCGCTGATGCTCAATATGTTGCTCTATGCCGCACAAAAACATAATCCATAGCGTGCCAACCCCGCTTCGCGTTACACTTGTTATTTATGGATTCGCCCAAACATCATCTTGATTTACTCCTGACTCCCGGCAATCGTCGGGCCTTTTCATCGCATGGTCGGCACTGGCAGGCTAATCGGTATGTCTATCCGGTGGTTTCCCGCCGCAGCGGCGGCATCAGCATTGGGGTGAATCTGAATCCCGATAAAGTCTGTAATTTTGATTGTGTATATTGTTGCGTGGATCGCACCATCGCCGGCGGACCGCCGGAAGTTGATTTGACGATATTGCAATCCGAGCTTGTCGCCATGCTAAAAATGGTTCAACTCGGAGACATTTATGATTTTGATCCATTTTCCGGTATTGCACCGGCGTTGCGGCGAATTAATGATATTGCCTTTTCCGGCGATGGCGAACCGACCACCTGCCCACAATTCTTTGCAGCTTGCCAATTAGCGGCGGAAATTCTCCAGACGCTACAACTGCCGGAAGTAAAAATTGTGGTCATTACCAACGCCACCATGTTGCACCGCCCCACCGTTGAAAATGCCTTGTCATTTCTGGATCACCACAACGGCGAAATCTGGTTAAAACTCGATGCGGGCACAGAAGCGTATTACCGGCAAGTGGACCGTTCCGCAATTCCCTTCCAACGCATCTTGGACAACATCACCGCCTGCGCAATTCAGCGCCCGGTGGTTATTCAGACACTTTTGATGGCACTGCATGGCGCAGGCCCCACGCCATTGGAAATAGCGGCTTATATTCAGCGTATTATGGAAATTTGTGCGGCCGGCGGTCACATTAAATTAATCCAGATTTACTCGATCGCCCGCCGGACCACCGAAGCCTATGCGACAGCCTTACCGCCGGAAACCTTAGTTCCGTTAGGGAAAAAAATTGCCACAGCGCTTCCCAACATAGCCGTAAGCGTATTTCCATAAGGGAAGTATCCCGCGCGGCACATCCCTTATTTAAAAGATCGCGATTTGGCACGATTCTGCGGCGGCATGCGCTGCCGCAATATTTCTTCCATATCGATTGCGTCAATAATTATTCCAGCCGGATCATCTGGTGTTGCCGGAGCCTTGGTTTGGAAACCCTGGGATTCGACTTTCCGGGTACCGGTTGCAAAGCCGAACTCATGCAGCCAAAAATCGGTATCCGAACTTCGGCCGATCGTTTTCCGTTGCGGCTCGGCCGTCTTCCACCGCAGGCGCATGGCGGCTTTTCGCCGCAGTATTCCAGCGAGATATTTTTCACAGGCCATGGTCCGCGCCCCACCGCGCTGGGCACCGGCTTTTACGGCCCGATCATTGCTCACGACGGTTATATGCCGGGCACCGCTACTCTGATCCACCATGGAAATAATAACTGAATCCGCAGAAACACCGCGGCCTGAATATTTCAACGTTACATCCGGAAATTCCGCATTTGTCGGCTCATCCGGTTTGGGTGAACCATCCATGACCAGTACAATCTTTTTATCCAGTCTTTCCACAAGGCGGCACAATTCCCGCAATGAAAAGCCATGCCACGGCCCCGACATGGAGCTTCCGGCATGCAGGCAGTTGTAGGCATCGATGATGATCATCCGGACGATCCTTAATTCGTTGCAGTATAACGCATGGCAGGCTAATTTTTATCAATTAGAGAGAAATATCTTCCGTGCGGTTGAAAACCTGCGACTTCCAAGGATAATGGCGCATCCTCGCCCGGGTGGCGGAATGGCAGACGCTCAGGACTTAAAATCCTGTGACCGTTTTCGGTCGTGCGGGTTCGAGTCCCGCCCCGGGCATATCCATATATGTATTATCGTGCATAGTTGTGAATGCTTGTGAAATATTGCTTGTTTCACAATTGGCTTCATGGCCATGCACGGGTAAACCGGGCTGTGCTGCTGCGCTTTTTACTGCGCTGTTATCAGGCGATGCAATAGCCCGTTCATAATGTGCATCCGTAACCGTCAGATAATGCTCTTGAGCCACGGCCCGGCTATTGCCGATCCATTCACAAACAACGTGTATCGGGTAAGACTCGGCCAATTCGGTTTGACGCGATGCCCGCATATTGTGCCACAGCTTCGGCCATGGTGTCACCCCGGCCCGGTCGGCAATGCGGAGTAACTGGGTTCGCAAATTTTGTGATACCGAACGGTACCGCGTAATGATATGTTCTTCGCCGGGTTCTGCCTGCTCGAAGCAATCCATCAACGGCTTGCGGAGTTCAGGAAACATAGGGATATACCGACAATCTCTACCTTCGTGACGTTCTGTTTTGGGGCTGGGTATCCTGATGCGGCTACGCTCAAAATCCACGTCGCCCCACCTCAACGCCAATGTTTCCGATGGTGTCCTAATTCCGCCATACCGGGATAGGGCAATCATCGCCCGCCATTGAGCATTGGGAGCCGCCGCAATAAGTTTGTTTGCACATTCACGGGACACAAAGAACTGCCGGGCCTTATCCGCCCGCACCGTAACCGCCATATCCGCGAACGGGTTTTCGCCCTTGATAATACCGCGTTTAATGGCGGCCTTGAATAATTGCCGGCAACGTCCAAGGCAACGCCGATATGTTGCTTCCGCAAGCCCCGCATCAACCATATTCATACGGAAGTCCTCCGCATCGTTGTTGGTGATGGTTTGCATATCGCGGTTATCGCCAAAGAATTGCGTTAATCTCCGCCGGGCCTGCATCATATTGGTTACAGTAAATGGCTTGTACTCAGGATGTTGTTGCAGGAATTTGTCAATAAAAGCGCCAATGCTCATACCGCTGGCTTGTGCCCTTGGTGCCACAAGCCCCGCCCTAGCCAGTCGTTCATGCAGAGCATCAGAAACAGTCGATACCCAACGGGCTGTTTCGGGGTCAATGGATGCGGCCATGGCCTTGGCCGTGATAAGTTTCTCGATCCACGTAAGGGCCGTACTGGCATCGTTACGTGCGACTTGCCCCAAGCGGACATGTCTACGCGGCCCGTTTTTGGCCGTGGTAAATTCAATCCGCCAACCGCCATCATTTTGTTTGAAAAGACTTGCCATGGTTATTCCCCTTGTTTGAGTTCTACGCGGATATTCACGGCCGCCAGCAGGCGGCTTGCGCTCCGCAATGTCAATGTCTGGTTGCAATTAAGAAAGCGGCTTATGGCCGCGTGCGATATGCCGGAGTCCATCGCCATGCGATATTGCGATACGCCGGTTTTCTTCACAGTGTCACGTACCAGTTTGTCTAAGTCTTGTTGTTTCATATATCCTTATTATCACTCATCACAAGTTAAATGTCAAGCACAATCAAGAATTATTTTCATTCATGTGTGCAACACGCAGTTGGATGCGCTCACTTTCAGCCCGCAGTGTCTGCAACCGCAACCGGCTCCTGCGGTTGGCTTTGATCTGTTCCACTACGCGGGCGCGTATGTTTTCAAGCCTTGATAACCGGCTCTCAAGTCTGGCAAACGTCGCTTCAGCGGGCAGCAGATCAATAATGGCCGCCTGCACCTGGGCGAACCGCATGGCTCGGTCAATAAGACGGCCAAGGCGTTCGGCGTTGATCGCCGCATCCGAGGCCAGCGCGTCTATGCGGCGTTGTTGGTCAGCAGTCGGTGCGAATTTTTCATCGCCGTTTGCTGCAACTTCAATAAGTACCAGCCAGAGAGCATACAGTGAACTATCCATGGTTTATCCTTTCGTCATAGGACACCCGCCGCAGCAGAGAGCAACAGCAGAATGGCCAACGTCACAACGAACAGATTCACCGCGCAAACCAGTGCGGTTGCCAATTCAGAACGGCGGATATGATGGATAAGCAATTTCATGGATTTCCTTTCAAAACAGTGTTTTTACTGAATTCCGGCCGCATTAGCCGCCCGTAGAGAGCCTCCTGCACCATTGGACGATTGGCAGGCCGATGGAATTTCCAGCCCCGCAATGGCACCCCTGATGCGGCATCAGGTGGCGGGTTAGCGAACAATCGTCGATCTCCTTGGTGGCGGTGCAGGCGCAGCCTTGGGCGGCGGTGGTGCCACAAGGGGTTTTGTCGGTTCATTCGGCGCGGGCCGCAAAATCATAAAGCCCGCGGGACACGGCGAAATGATCGCGCCGGGATTTTCTTGAATCGCCTCTTTTGCAAAATCAAGATTTTCGTAGGTGCCGACATAAATAAATAACTGCATGGGTATTACCTTTCATAAAAAGTGAAAAGAAGGCGGCGCGCACGCACGCGCCGCCAAGGGGAGCATTTTACTTTGCCGGCGGCTCTGGGGGCGTTGAAAAATTTGGCCATTCTAATTTTTCGCCCTCGTTAAGTGCCGGCGGGTAACCGATCAGTTGGTGCATCTGACTCCAAGCCCGGCGATCAGGCGGAGATGCCAGCATTGTCCGCAGCGAGCAGCCGTCGGATGCCCACTGACCCCCAGCGCGACCCAAAAATGCAGCCGCATCCAGAAACTTTTGTGTTTCCTCGTCCGACAAACCTTGCGGATGAAGCAGGCCCCGGCAATACGATCGCTGATGTGCCGCGCGGCGGCTTTCAACGTAGCTGTTTACGCGGTCAAAAATTGACTGTGACATTTGAATTTCCTTTCGTGGGTGTTTAATTTTCGTCCCTGTTGAAACCGCCGGACGTGTCGCGGGTTAATGTTGTTGCTTGTCGGGTGACTCCTTTTCCTTTGGGCTTGCGCAAACGCCCGTTTCCGGGCCTGCTGACGATTCGGGCGGCTTTCGGAGTCGTTAAAAGTTCTGGCGTGCTATCAGGCGTAGGCTGTGCAACGATACGGGCCTTCAGGCGATATGCCCGGCCAGCGGATTTAAGCATCCGTCGCATCCGACAAATAAGCGGGGTTTCATCGTCCCGGCCAGAGAATTCAATCAGCCACCGCTCATGCGGTGTCTTGACCGCAGGCGGCAATACCGGCGTTTTGGATCTCTGGCGCGGCTTGGCCTTAACGGCAGGCGGGCGGTCGAATAACGGGCGGTTTACCATTGCAATACCCCCGCAATTGCCGCGGTAATGACCGCCAGGCGAAACAGCGTCAGATTCCACCATCGGGTAAGAGCCAACCGGCGGCGGCGCTTTTCAATTACTCGCTGAAGTTTTTGTCCATCATCAATCATGATTTACTCCTAACCGTGTATCGCATTACCTGCCCAGGCCGGAGCGCGGGAATAATGTCGATTTTCTTTCCAGTGGATAACTCGGCAACAATAAGAATTTCCTTGGCCAGCATATATTGGTGTTCGCGTTGGCCAAGGAATCGCCAATGCTCTGCTTCCGCAACCGCCAGCGCCAGGAGTTCCCGGCGACGGCCCTCGGACGGGACAAGGGAGCAAAGAGCCTCGTTAGCCAATGTCAGCATCGCACACGCCTTGGGCGCGGTAGGCGGTAATACAACAGGCGGATCATCATCACAAAAAAGAGTATCAATACTCACGGCTTGATCTCCTTGGTGAACCATCCAGAGAACCGATTATCCGCGTTGCATTGGAAGCAGATTAGCTTTTTGGTTTGAGCTTCAATCGCATCGAGAATGCTGCCGGCCAGAATGTGCTCATAACCATCGGCACCAAGAAAACGCCAATGGCGTGCATCCGATTCGGCCAAGGCGCGTATCTTCCGGCGTGCCTGTTCATCCGGGATAAGGTGGTGTAATGCTGCGGTGGCCAGTTCCAACCGGGAGTACGTCTTTGGCGGTTGTGTGGTTACGTTATTCGCGTTTTGGCCGGTATTCGGCAATTGTGTTACCGTTACCGCGTTACCAGCCTTTGAATTCTCGCGGAGTAACGCAATAAGTTCAGACTTATGTTGACGCAGCAATTCCACCTTTTCGGGAGGTAATACAGGCCTTACCCGGATGATATTCCCATCTAAACGGATGGTGTGGCCAGAGGATACAAGGTCTCGCAAAATATCTGATGCGGTGACTATCATACGGCACTCTCCTGATCTCGCTGCCGGGCCATTTCTGCCTCGGCGTCGGCCTCCAAAATGTGCATCGGGATAACATCGTCTTCGGGCGGTTGCGGATTCTCATTATTGGGGGCGGTAACATGGTAACTGGTAACGTTATTCGTTTTTCCTTTGATTTCCGGCAATTGTGTTACCGTTACCGGTGTTACCGCGTCCAAAAACACAAACTCAACCTTGGGCCTGCCGGCACTATCTGGGGCGGATGTTTCCCATTTTCCGCAGCCATCCGCAATGAGTTCCTCCAATGCTGATTCAGCCGTACCGGCGGCTCTGTATTTTCTGGCGGCATGACACAATTCCCGTGCCGTGATTCGGCCCCCATGCCGCTGGATAATATCAATCAGGTCGTGGCGCTCGGATTGCTCCGGCGACTCCGCGTATGATCCGTAAAGCCTTGTGGCCTCGTCCCGAAACCAAGCGCCAAGGCGGATGGCCGATTGCATTGTGGACAGTGTTACTTCCGTGGCATCGGGATTTTCAAAGACGGCGAAAACCAAAGCCAGCCGTGCCGGTATTTCCTCGATTTTATTCAAGGCGTAACAGAGCGGTGGCTCCGATGCGTAAGTATCCTTTGATTGTTTATTGCACCACTGAAAAAAAGCCTCTTGGGCGTCTGGCGTCAGCGTCAAAGCAAACGGCTCTGGATCGCCATGCTCATTGGTTGGCATTGGGATATTCAGCAGGCGATCTATGGCATCGCCCCACGCACGATACGTGCTCTCGGATACTCTTGCCGATGTTACGATTTTTGGGATTCCAGGTGGGGCCGTAAAAAGGAAGCGGGCCATGAATCCTGATTCTGTACGCGCGGCCGACATATTGGCCTGAAGTATCTTGGGTTGAAAACCAGTGATGATAGACTCGCAAGGATGAGCGATATATACGCTTCGATTTTCTCCAGTTTTACGATCAATTTTTATCGGGTCGCCGCTATAAATGGACAGCCAAGTTTCCTGATCCGCACCGCTCCGGTATTGGTTCAAGCCATTGAAGATGGCCATGCCTTCGTCGGTGGCACGAAGCAAGCCCCTTGGGTTCTCTCGCAGCGCATCCAGATTCGCTTCCATTGTCGCGGAATCAAGAACGTACTTTGTCTGCACGGGCGCGGCTGGCTTTACCGGTGGATCACCAAGGCCTTTGTGTTTTTTCCATTCGGCGATTGACCTGTCATATTCAGCCATCGACACGGCGTAATCGCCCATGGCCTCGGCGTGCTTCCTGTATTCAGCTTGTTCTCGTTTACGGATTGGGCTTAATACGTGGCGCACTGGTGGCGTCTTGCAGGTGCCAGACTTTCCGACAATGCCCATCCAGAGCATCGACGGGACGTGCCAGTCAGGTTTGACCGCAAGGCACCGCGTATTGCCGATACAGGCTGCGGCAGCGGCCAGTATTGGAGCTACCGCATACTCAACCGGTATGCACATGGCCTCTGATAATTCCGCTGCGTATCGTTGCATCAATGGCGGCAAGGCATACATGGGAAAATCTTCGCGCGATGGTAATGGCTCCAGCGGTTCTATTTTCGCGGGCGATGCGATTTTTTCGATTTTCGAGGCCACCGTAGCCGCCACGCTCTCTGGCGTCGCCCCCGCTAATATGTCCTGCATCCCGGCGTGATACGCGGATACCGATTCCCGTGCCCACTGCGCGGCAATAACGGCGTCGATGTATCCCTTTAGTCCCGCCGCCCATGGCCCGTCATTGATCGCCGCCGCATGAAGATCATAGGCTCCGCCATCCCATTGTCCGCGCCGGGTAAGCTCATCCTGCACGGTGCGGTAGTCTCGACCAGAGACATGTATAGCCTGCAGCGCCGCCCAGGCATTTCGCGCGGCAAAATCGGTGAATGATGCTTGCGTGACGCCGGCGGCAATAGCCTGATCCATCTGCGCGGCGGCGCGATCCGGATGCTCGATCACCGCACAGATGATTGCGCGCTCGGAGACCACGGCGGCAGGCGGCAGGCGCGGCGCATCATCACGCTGTGTGGACGGTGGCGTGTCGTCCCGTGGTCGTGGTCGGGCCGTGGTAGCGGGTGGGTTTTCTGGTATCATGGATTCATTCCTTAATATCTGCCGGTGTCGCTCGCTAAAGCGCCCGGCCATGCGCTGGCCGGGTACCGGCGGGGTGTTTTTAGCTCTTGGCGGCCACACGTAAGCCATTGACGTATGCGGATAGATCACTCGCGGCGATCCTCGTGGACCTGCCGATCTTGACGGGCTTTATTTTTCCGGAGGAAAAAAGCGAATACAACGACCGCACACTGATGGCTAGCTTTTTTGCGGCTTGCGGCGGTGTAAGCAGCAATGCGTCCGATGCAGTGTCCGATGTGATGGTAGTCGCGTACATGTGTGTGACCTCGTGTATCAGGGTGCCACAATTAGCACCACAGCCACGAATAGAACCGTATACCTTTGTAAAGCAAGCGGTGACGAAATTTTGTGCTATTGCTTCTGGTTTTTTATCAGATTGAAATGACGCGAATACGGCCAAAATGGCTTATTACATGCTGTTGGCCATGGCGGCAAGGGGTGTTTGCGGATCAGTTTTGGCCTTGCGTGACTTTCGACTATGGCCAGCGAAATGCGGAAAACGCTCCAACTCTTGCATCTTTAATTCAATGGCTTTTCGACTCCAGCGGGGCATGAATCTGCCTAAAAATATTGGTGGTGGAAGGATATGCTGCCTACTCAATCGGCGCACGGTTTGTCGGCTACACATCAGCATTGAAGCAACCGCACCGACATCTAAGAAATCCGGGATCAAGCTTGGCGGTGTCTGTTTCTTCGGCATAACGCATCCTTATTTACGATCAGCATATCATAACAGGCAGTTATATCCAAGAAAATAGCATCGCTTGTATATTCCTGCCATCATCCGCATCGGCCTGCAACGTCCTGGCAACATCGGTTCACGATCAGCGGAAGGCATAAGGAGGGACCTCGCTATGTCGGCAGAATCGCAAGGGCACTGCTGGGACTTACCGGCGGGTGTGGCAGTGCGGCTAAAATTTTTCCGGGGGGTGCGCAGCAGTGTGATTGAACAAAATTTTTGGAAATCGAATCTTTGGGCCGGGGCGGCCATTTGAAAAGCCGGAACAAAGGTATTTGATCTGTCCTGCTTGATCGGTGATTGAACAACCGCACAGACGCACGCCGTCGCTTCATTAGGGCCTGTTTCCCACATCACTGGCATCGCATCCACCAATCCGGCATGGCCTACCCGGCAGGCGGCAAGCGGCAGCGATACACCGGCATGGCGTTACCAGCCAACGGATTATTCGCCTTGCATTCGGCGGATGAGTGCCTTACGATCATCATCCGATAAGCCCTTAATGGCGCTCGCGATTGCGTCAATGGATATGGTTTTGGGTTGAAATGCTGCGCTTTTTACGGCGCTGTCTTTTGAAACAGGCGGAAATTCGGGCTTATTGGAAGATAGTTCGACTCCCGCCCCGGGGCAATCAGTAATTTTTAACATTCACCCAACCACGCGGCCAAAATTCGCCCCCAAACGTCGCAAAGGTGTCGCGTTCAGTTTGACGGCGTAGCTCAATGCGGAAGCGTTGTGTTAGTTGCAGAAACACCGTTTAATGACATGGTGCACTATTCTCGTCGCGATTGGTATACTGCGCGGGCACCGGAGCATGCAGTTTTTCCACTTCCCCGGCCGAATTCCGTGTAAATTCATGACACGGCACCATGCGTACGCGTTGTTACACGTTATACTAAGGTTGACAATTTTCCGAACGCCTATTAAACTGATCGGAATAGTAGTAATTGGAATGTGAGATCAGGACTTTAAACAATGACACTTAAACTTACGCACCTGAAGGAATTGGAAGCGGAAAGCATCTATATTATCCGGGAAGTCGTGGCGGAATTTCAGAATCCGGTGATGCTTTTTTCCAGCGGCAAGGATTCCTCGGTGATGCTGCACCTGGCACGTAAAGCGTTTTATCCCGCCCGCGTTCCGTTTGCCTTTATGCACATTGACACCACCTGGGACTTTAAGGAGGTCTACGCCTTTCGTGATAAGCTCGTGAAGGAATATGATCTGAAGCTCATTGTCAGCACGAATTTTGACGCGATCAAGGCCGGCATAAACCCCTTTGACTCCGGAAGCGTCAAATACACCCACAATATGAATCTGCAGGGATTGCTGATGGGATTAAAAAAATATCAGTTTGACGCCGCCTTTGGGGGAGCGCGACGCGAAGAGGAAAAATCCCGCGCTAAAGAACGCATTTTTTCCTTCCGTGATAAACATTATCAATGGGATCCCAAAAATCAACGGCCGGAAATGTGGAATCTATATAACGCCCGCATCAACAAAGGCGAAAGCATCCGCGTATTTCCCCTGTCCAACTGGACGGAATTGGATATATGGCAATACATTCATCTGGAAAACATTCCCATCTGTCCCTTGTATTTCGCGGCCCCGCGGCCCGTGGTGCAGCGCGATCCCCAATTAATTTACGTAAATGACCATCGCTATCCATTGAAGGAAGGCGAAACGCCCGTGGTCAAAAACGTTCGGTTCCGCACGCTGGGCTGTTATCCGCTGACTGGAGCTATTGAATCGCAGGCGGATACCTTGCCCAAAATCATTGAAGAAATGCTATTGTTCAGACAGTCTGAACGTTCCGGCCGGGCGATTGATCATGATGAGCAAGGTTCCATGGAGCAGAAAAAGCGCGAAGGATATTTTTAATCGCTGCGCCCAGCGTTGCCATCGCCGCCGCAACGCTTGCGGTAATGGCCCATGAAAGCATGAAATTTAATACGTTACCATCATCCGCCTCCTCATGGCGGAAGAAAGAAATAGATAGCCAGGAGTTTATTCCCATGACCGCCATCGAATCCGCCTTGCATGAAGACATTAACACCTATCTGGAGCGCAATCAGGCCAAGGAGATGCTGCGCTTCCTGACCTGCGGGAGCGTGGATGACGGCAAAAGCACGCTGATTGGGCGTTTGCTGCATGACACGAAAATGATTTATGAAGATCAACTCGCCGCCATACGCCGCGACAGCGTCCGCCACGGCACCACCGGCGGTGACCTTGACTTAGCCCTGTTAACCGACGGACTGAAAGCGGAACGCGAGCAGGGCATTACCATTGATGTGGCGTACCGATATTTTTCCACGGATAAACGCAAATTTATCATCGCTGACACTCCCGGCCATGAGCAATACACGCGCAATATGGCCACCGGCGCATCAACCTGCCAGTTGGCCATTATTCTGGTCGATGCGCGGCACGGAGTTGTGGCGCAAACCAAGCGCCACAGTTTTATCTGCTCTCTGCTGGGAATTCAGCACGTGGTGGTAACCATCAACAAAATGGATCTTGTGGACTGGTCGCAGGAGCGGTTTAACCAGATCAAGGCCCAGTACAGCGAATTTGCCGCGAAGCTGGACATTAAAGATGTACATTTTATCCCCATCAGCGCTTTAAAAGGGGACAACGTGGTGGAAGCGAGCGCGAATATGCCCTGGCATAAAAGCGGCCCCCTGCTGAATCACCTGGAGACGGTCCATATTGCCTCGGATCGCAACCTGCAGGATTTCCGATTCCCGGTTCAGATGGTGCTGCGGCCCAACCTGGATTTTCGGGGCTTCGCCGGCACGATTGCCTCGGGCCGGGTGCGGCAGGGTGATGAGGTCATGGTGTTGCCATCAGGGCGTAAAAGCACGATCCGATCCATTGTCACCCTGGACGGCAATCTGGCCGAAGCGCACTGCCCCATGGCCGTTACGCTGACGCTGGAAGATGAAGTCGATATCAGTCGGGGCGATATGCTGGTGCATTCGCAAAATCCGCCGCAGTTCGGACAGGATTTTCCAGCACGGATCGTCTGGCTAAGTGAAAAGCCCCTGGATTTAACCGCCGGCTATTTAATCAAGCAGACCACGCGCACCACGCCCGGGGAAATCACGCTGCTTAACGGAATCGATATTAATACCTTGGATGACAAACCTCTGGATACGCTGCATCTCAATGAAGTTGGGCGATGCAGCATTTCCGTAACCCAACCGCTGGCTTTTGATGCCTACCGCCGGAACCGGGCGACAGGATCCTTTATTGTTATTGACCGTCAGAGCTTTAACACCGTTGGCGCAGGCATGATTCTGGAGCATGAACAGCCGAAGACCGCAGTTGATCCATGGAGCACCACCGCGGTGCCCCGCAACCGCCCGCAAAGCCGTATTTCACCTGTGCAGCGCCAGCAACGGCTCAGCCAAAAGCCGGCCACCCTTTTACTGACCGGATTAACCGGTTCGGGTAAGGCCACGATTGCCTATGCGTTGGAGGAGAAGCTTTTTGAGCAGGGAAAAATCGCTACGGTTTTGCATGGGCAGGACCTGCGGCGCGGTATGACCAATGATCTTGGATTTTCCGCGGACGATCGCTCAGAAAACCTCCGCCGCGCGGCAGAAGTAGCGCGCATATTTAATGACAACGGGCTGATCTGCATTTGCGCCATGCTGGCCCCCCACGCCGCCGTGCGTGAAAAAGTCCGGAAACTCATTGGAGAAGCCCGATTTCTGGAAGTCCATTTGTCCGCACCGCTGGAAGTGTGCAAACAGCGGGATCAAAGCGGCATGTACAAACTTGCGGAAGCCGGGCAGATTAAATCATTCCCCGGCGTAAGCGCCGCGTATGAAACGCCGACCGCACCAGATCTTATCGTGCCCACCCACCAGTGGACCATTGACCAAAGCGTGGATTCAATTTTGAACCTGATGAAAAACAAAGGCCTGCTCACCGGCGACAGTGAATGGGATATATAACATCTCCACGTACATGCAATATTTGAAAAGCATGCGGTAATGGCAGTAGGCGCAGTAGAAGAGATCTTGATCGCCCGGCTTACACCGACCGATCAAAACTGATCTCCACTACTGCCCCATACCGCAATTACTGCCCGATACTCTTACCGCTGGGCCACCGCCACTTTCCGTTTCTGCGGCAGCATGAACATCCCCAGGCCAATGGCGAAGATAGCCAGGGCGGCCGGTTCCGGTACGCTTGTGGGGTCGACAAAATTCCACGCCAGGGCGTAGGTGTCGCTGGTGGAAATGGCGTTGCCGCCCCCCAGCATTTCGACAGCAAGATCATATTGTCCAGGCATTAAGGAGTTGATACCCAATGCCGGGTTGATATTAATTTGCTGCACGTTGTCTACCATGCTGGTACTTCCGGCGATATTCTGACCTGCTGAATTCAGCAAAAACAGCATCAGATGATTAATACCGGTGGTGTTATAGTCTTTGTTCCAACTTAGCGTGGCCGTGAGGTCCCAACTATGTGACGATGCTCCGGTCAAATTAAAATCATAATTTTCCACCGCATTATTGTTGGCGGTCGTCGTGATGGTCGCCAGATTCCAGCCTTCGATGGTCGCGGGGTTGGTAGCCGAGGCGGCTTCCGCGGCTGACCCGGAAAAACCAGCGGTTGGGCTACTGGTAATGGTGGGCAAAGCCGCGATGGATTGGCTTGTGGCCGAAGAATAAGTATGTTCACCCCCCGCCAGGTTTTCATACGAATTATACGCATTGACCACGCCGGAGCCGTACCTTGGATCCAGTGGGGTAACGACATGGGTGGTCGGCGCGTTATAGCTGTAGGAGCCGTTATTACCGCTGTAGGAATTTGTCCAACCGACGGGCTTGACTGCACCGTTAAGCATCAGCGCTTTAACGGTGCGGATATCAGTGGCGGCGGCGGTGTAGGCGGTGGCACCTTGAGAGGATATTGCCGAGGCACTGGAATTAAAGCCTACCGGGCCGGGCAGGTTCGTGCCGCGGGCCGCTTGTTCCATCAGCACCGCCACACCGGAAACCACCGGAGCGCTATAGCTGGTGTAGTTCCCCAGAGATGTGAAGGTCGGAACCGGTGCCACGAGGTCCGGCTTTGAACGGCCATCGGATGTTGGCCCAACCCAGGAAGTCGAAGCCGAACTGGAAGATGAGGCCGAATAGGTGTTGCCCGTCACCGTGCCGGAATATACGCCAACTGCGATTCCGTCATACATGGTTGCCGGTGGATTAATATAGCTCGATGGACTGGTGCCCGTGGTTTCACCGTCACCGATGGATGTAACATAAAGCACATTGGTGTAGGCCGCTAAATTGTCCCATTCGGTGTTAAGAGTTTGTACGAGGTTCGGCGAGGCGTTTGGGTACATAAAACTCTGATTGATTACCGATGGAACAGAGGACCCGACACTTGGACTTTGCTGCACGGGGAAGGCCTGTGCAAAATAACTCTCGGCATACATTGCCACATTTGAAACACCCGGCGCAACACCATGAGCGCCATAGAGGACGCTTCCCACATAGTTGGCGTGCCATGAACCGAGAGCTGCATTGTAGGAACTTGAGGACGCTCCATTGGCATCAACATAGGTGAACGATGCGCCCGGCGCGAGATTTGAATTGGCCTCGAAAGAGAGATTCGATGAGCCGGAACTGGGGGCGGCTTCAACTTGGCCTACACTGACGCCGGCTCCATTTAATTGCGGAGCGACCAGTTGAAGATTTGTTAAGCCGATTTCCTGATAGGTGGTGTCTGCGTGCAGCGGTGACTGACTTGATGCGGCACTGGCCATGGCCGCCAGGGCACAGGCCAGGCTGAATTTTCCGACGGCTGCGGGGGGCCATTTGCTATTGCGCCCGATAACGTTTCGGGTCTGGTAACGAAAAGACGTGAAAACGAGGGTATAGGGTTCCATCAGGAAGCTCCTTGGTGTGAGGGGGTTTACGATACAACAAACTCTGGCGGTCCAAAGGTAAGGACCACCGGCGAGTAACAACTTCCCTCGCATCGGCTCGGAGGCGATAAAACATTAATTAATAATTAATTTTTTTTGATATCTGAAGAGTTGGGGAATAATTTTTTAATATTGCGTTTCCGCGTTTCCGTTTGTTAAATTCTGGGGCATTACGCCAGTCCCTAAATTAAGGGCAAAGGTGAGATAATGGCTCATTTCCTAATAAATCATCCACCCTGCATGCGCCGATGAATAAATGTGCATACTTTCACATAAATACACAAATATATATAGACATACCAACGCAATAGCGATTATCCACAACTGCGATTGTTTTCCGTGAAAAGAACCGACCACGCGCATAAGTGCCGGGGTTTCCATTTTGTTTCGGCGACAGCTACTCTTATGCGCCAGCCGAATGCGCTCTCCGTTCACCTCTCTAAATTTCCCTACTACTGACCAATACTGCAATTACTGCTTAATACGGCCCAATACTGTTACTGCTTTCCGCTTTCGCGGCAGCATGAACATTGCCAGGCCGATGGCGAAAGTAGCCAATGCGGCTGGTTCCGGCACGGTTGTGGGGTCAACAAAATTCCACGCCAGGGCGTATGTGTCGCTGGTGGAAATGGCGTTCACACCGCCCAACATTTCGACCGCGAGATCATACTGCCCGGGCGCTAGGGAATTTATGCCCAATGCGGGATTAATATTAATTTGCTGCACGTTATCCAACATGCTGGTGCTGCTGGCCACCTGCCGGCCTGACGAATTCAGCAAAAACAGCATCAGATGGTTGATGCCGCTGGCGTTATAGTCTTTATTCCAGGTGAGCGTGGCGGTCAGGTCCCAGCTATTTACCGAGGCTCCAGTTAAATTAAAATCATAATTTTCGACGGCATTGCTGGTGCTGGTCGCGGCGATAGTCGCAAGATTCCAGCCGGTAACGGTAGCGGGATTCGTGGCAGAGGCCACCTCGGACACAGAACCGGAAAAATTGGCTGTTGGCGCACTGGTAACGCTGGGTAACGCCGCAATGGATTGGCTTGTAGCGGACGAATAATTATGTTCGCCACCGGCCAAGTTTTCATAGGAGTTATAGGCGTTAACCACGCCGGAACCGTAGCGGGGATCTAATGGCGTGGTAGCGTTTGCGTTTACAGCGTTATAAGTGTAGGTGCCATTATTAACCGTATAAGAATTCGTCCAGCCGACGGGCTTAACGGCACCATTAAGAAGTAGAGCCTTCACCGTGCGAATATCCGTAGCGGCTGTTGTATAGGCGGTGGCGCTGCCGTTGGCGATGGAGGAGTCGCTGGCGCTAAGGCCAACCGGGGCTGCGAGATCGGTTCCGCTTCCGGCTTGAACCATAAGAGTGGCCACCCCGGAGACGATGGGAGCGGTATAGCTGGTGTACGCCGTGTCATAGCCGCCGTCGGAGGGGGCCGGTGCGACAATGTCCGGCTTAGAACGACCGTCGTTGGTCGGTCCAATCCAGGTTGCGGAAATTCCTGACGAGGCACCGTAAACACCGTTGCTGACTGTCCCATTGTAGACTCCCACCGCCAGCCCGTTGTAGCTCGATGCAGGCGGATTTATGTAGCTGTAGGGTGAGGTTGAGGTAACCTGCCCGTCACCGATCGCTGTCACGAACAGCGTGTTGTATTTTGCCGCATAATTGTCCCATTGTGTGTCGTACAACTGTATCTCCGAGAGCGGTGCGTTAGGGGCCATGAAGCTCTGGTTTATTACCTCCGGACTCGCGCCGGTCGGAGTCCCGCCGCTACTCCCCAGTGGCACCGATAGTGGGACGATTGTGTCGTTGTAGAAGTAGTATTCTTGGTACACATCGATATGAGATACGCCCGGAGCGACACCGTAGCCGGCGTTCCCATAGAAAAAGGTGGCAACTTTCTCTGCGTGTGGGGAGTAGGAGGATGAGCCATAAGATGATGAGCTTGGCGAAAGATAGTCGCCCGATGAGTAGATGAAGGAGAATTTACCGTTCGACTGCCCGAGCAGGGACGGGTCTGGGTAAGCGTTGGTCGGGGCAACCACCCCTACCTCCACCTGCCCAACGGTCATACCGGCTCCATCAACGCTTGCGTTCGCGGTGAGTAGTGGCGGCAATCCGATCTCATCGAATGTTGCGTTCGCGTGCGCGTGTGCCATCCCTAGTGAAATACCGACGAACGCAGTAAGGGCTCGCCGCAACCCGGTCGCCGCTTGTTCAACGATCGGATGGATAATGCAATTCGCATTTCTGTGATTCTCTGAAGGCAACGGTTCTAGCTTTTTATTTTTCGCGCTCATCATGGGGAAAGCTCCATTCCGCAGAGTACAACACAACCAACTCTGACGGCCCAAAGGTCACGGGCCGTCGAGGAGTAACAACATTTCTTCAATCGGCTCAACCACCAAGAACGATTACTTATACCACCGAACTAAATATTATGGGAGCCTTCGGCCTGTATTTATTAGTATTATCGGTAACGACCAGCATTGATGACTCGCTCGCATGAGTGGAGGAAAGGAAGACAGAATGCGCCGGAATGCATTGTGCGCACGATTCCGCATGTAATACCATACGCATACAATAATATATACTTACATATGTTGATATAACTATATTGTAGCATCATTGGCCAACCTGAAAATGCAATTAGCCCTCCCCGGGGGTGGCCACGCCAGAAGGCTGCCGCAGGCCCAACCATCGTCTTCCCGTAAAAAATGCTCACTAATCACGGACCAATCCCTCCATTCCAACTCCTAACTTCTAACTTCTAACTCCTTTCAAAACAACCACTTACCTCCCTTGTGAAAAAAATCTTAAAGTTTTTCTTGACATGCGTGCCAAAATGTCGTACACTAATCTATGGCTAATGGAGTGGCCGAGAGAGCCTCACAAACCTCGAGAGAGTGCGGCATCTCTGATGAGCAGGACTTTAGCTTAGTTTTGGTTTGGTTTGGTGCTGGTGCGTGTTTGTTTCTGCACCTGATACCTTTAGTGGTTGTTCTGCGGTGCACCGGAACATCACTTAGCAGGTAATCAGCGTGTTTAGATGAACGTTGTGGCCAAGCAGCGGATCGAAACTTGATTTTTGGAAATCATCCTGATTTTAACAGTTGGATTGTTCCAACTGTTTGGGAGGATTCTCTACAAGGGATTGATTTGGGGCAGGCCGCGGACGTTTATGAGAGCGCCTCCGGTTCCCAACCGTTTGAAAGGAAATTGCAATGAACACATCTATGGGTAAACTGGGCTTCGGTTTGGCAGCTGCCGTTGCCGCCGTCGGCGTGGTGTCGGTCGGCGTGCGCACTACGCAAGCCGAAATATCGCTTACTAATAATGGTGTGCCGGTCAACCCGACTATCGCACAGGTTGGGGGAACTGGGGCGTACGCAAATGATTACATCTGGACGTACACCCTAACCGTTGACACTGGATCCGGTGTATCGGCTGGCGACCAGCTCGCCTTCGTCGATTTTCTCGGTTATGATGCGAACGCACAGGCCAGCCTGATCGGGTCGGCCGGGCTCGGAACTGGGGCAACTGTTGGTGATTGGGCGCTGACGACCGCTAATGAGATTGTCGGCAATAATTTGGCGTTTACAAACAACGCCGTGACCGGGCTTCAGGATACGAATCCGTCCGGCCTTGCCTATGACTCGCCAAATATTCCAGACCTTATCCTCACTTACACCGGTACAACTGGAGTTGGTGTGGCTGGTCCGAGTGGAGTCGCACTCGGAACATTTTCATTCGTCACCTCCGTCGGTAGCTACAGTTCCCAAGGTCATTTGGGCTACAGCATATCGACTGCAACCGGAAGCCCGGTGAAATACACCTCGGGCCAGATCAACGGAAATGATCTCATTGACACCCCAGCGGTCCCCCTCCCAGCCGCTTTCTGGCCTGGTCTTATGACTTTGGGCGGAATGGCTGTGGTTGGTGGACTGCGGTTGCGTCGCCGGGCGCTCTGATTGATCTGATTTCGTGCACTTGAATCAGTGATATCAAAATAAAAATAATTAAGCCGGGTCTATCGCGCAAGCGGTAGCCCGGCTTTTTCTTTTTCAGTACTCCCTATCGGTATTAAAAGCCTGTCCGTAGAGTAGAGGTCGCAGCAGCACGATTACTACTGCGGCCCCCCTCATCGAACCGGACAGGCGGGATTACCGC
>DAHVEJ010000058.1:0-9958 GCA_027313145.1 Phycisphaerales bacterium
GCATTCAACTGGTTTAGCTTTCCTTGCCATGCCCACTATTCTAGATACTATCCGTTTTTATTGCAAGTAAGCACTAGTATAATTCCGCGCAAATCTTATCATCATTCGCGCAGCGGCTACACCGCCGTTTATCGCACAAACGAATGGCCCGCGGCGCGATATTTCCCAGAGCATCTACCGGAGTTGCCGCGGAAACACCCGCTCAACGTTATTGAGTACTCGAAAAATCCGCCGCTGCCGAAATGGTCACCCCAACATTGGCACTCTGGCACCAAAAAAGCCCTGACGCTCGACCAGCGGCAAAAATCCCTAACGCAAAACTATGTGGAAATCAGGGATTTCCTGCGTCCAAATACGGTGCCACGACCGCAAATTGGCTGGCTTAAATCTTGGGTGACGGCTGTTCCCGAATATGCAGACCCAGCTTACCCAGCAGCGTCTGCTATTCGGGTTTGTGCGTCGAGAGCACTAGCCCTTTTTTACACCCAGGCCAAAGACTGCGGCAGATGAAGCAAGTTTGGAAACCAGCAGAGTCGTGTAAAATCCCTGATTTTAGCCCCGTGAGACAGTTAAAGATAAGTAGCCAAGGGCACAACTGCTGCCGGAGGGGTCAGCCGTTTTTTGCTGCGCAAAAAAACGTCTGACCGCCACCCGGCAGGCTGGATGGTTCGCAAAGCTGGATGAATTGAAGATGATGAAGCATGATGGGCAGCGAAAATGCCACCGTAATAGCATAACGCATCTACTCATATATAATACAACATCTATATGGGCAGGGAATTGCTTCGCTCCACGGCCGCGATGGCCGCTGTGCCCTGCTCTCCCCCTGATTAGGGCCTACCCAGTATCGTCTGGATCATCGGGATTTACATCGGCCCACTCGAAGTTGTGTTTATCCCAATCCATTTCCCATTCCGGCGAGAGTTCCTCAAACACATCGGCAGGAATCACCTGTTTGCCATCAACGCGCTTATGCTGCAACGGCGGAACACAATGCGGATTGTCCACCACTTCCTGCAGCAAAGTGTTGTACTCTTCGCGGAAGACTTCGCCGCGAACCTTAAAAACCACTTCCTTGAATACCGACTCAATGGTCCACTTGGGCTTGAACCACGCTTCGCCCCACTGCGTTTCCACCATGCCGATTACCGCCTTGTATGGGTCGCCCCGAAAACTGATGCGATCCTCGTAGACCAATCGCAAGCCTATGCTATCTGCCCAGCGACTGGCTTCACACATCCGGTTGGCCTGGGCCGCGCGAACCCCAGTTTCCAGTTCCACCGGACAATCACTGCCGGTGCCCGGCGGCAGGAACCGGCGTAGCAGGTTGTAAATGCCCGCACGCAGGCCCAGTGATGTGCCGAAAGCACGGATGCCCCAGACGGAACGCCACACCCGCTGATTCTTGAATCCCGGCGAAAGGCCCTTGGTGTTCTTGGTAACGTACTTGCGTATGTAAGACTGTGCCCCCTCGAAATGTCGGCAAGTCTCGAATTTTATCCGCCGCCTGGCATGATCCCGATCTTCCGCCTTATACGCCGCGTCAATCGCCTGGAACACCAGCAGTTCGTTCCCAGGTCGAAAGAATATAACCCAATGCTGATGAGGCGTGCCATCTTTGTGCGCTTCCATGGCCCGGTAGAAGTACACGAACACGCCAGCCTTGCGCAACCGCTTCAACCGTTGCCGAATATTCTTGGTCACCGCCGCAAAGTACAACCGCCCATCTTCGGGTGTGCTGCCATCCCACAATGGATTAGGATGGCCCTTGTATCCACTGTGCATGCGCCCCGGTAGTGTCAGGGTCAGCAACGCCGCGGCAATGCACTCATCGGCCTTGGCCATGTCGGCAATGCCATGGATCCGGGCAATGTTGTAACCGTTGGAACGGTGGGCCCGTTTCTCCGGATGGATAAACGGCAGCAGGTGGCGATCTGGCTTGCCTGGGCAGACAATCTTGGATCGATAGCCCCAAAGAATCAACCGTTCCTGTCGGCGGCCCCAATCGGCTGTCGCATGATTGCTGACAATCCCGCAACGCGGCTTGTTCTTGCGCTCTTCTGCCCGGCGACGGGCTTTCTTTTCCGCCGGTGTTTCCGACAAAGCACCGCGCTTCTTGGCAGGATACAAATACCCCGGCACGCTGATCGCTGTTTTTTCGGGCACAACCGAATCGGTCTGACTCATGGCGCACCCCCCGCATCGCCGGGAAGCTGGCAGAGTGTCACAATTGCGGCCTTAATATGGCCCGGAAGGTCTGGCCAACTGTCAATCACCGCGGCCAACCGGCCATCGTCCTGCACCAAATGCGCCCAGCGGCGCGCCAAGACACTTTCAGCATCATGCGTTTTAGGAGGATTATTCAATGGTTTTGTGGTTTCCGGTTGCGGATTGCAAATCCGCGATTCGTGGGTTCGAATCCCACTCCGGCCTGTTTGAACTGTTTCCGACTTTTGAATTTATCCCCAATCTCTGCGACATGGGCTAAAATACACGTATGACGACGCCGCAGACACTTTACATAGTTGATGGCCATGCGCAAATTTATCGGGCGTATTATGCCCTTCCGCCCTTGAATGCGCCGTCTGGCGAACCTACCAATGCTACTTTTGGTTTTGTTTCCGCACTGTTGAAATTGTTGCAGGCGAAAAAGCCATCCCGACTGGTTCTGGCTATGGATGCAGGCTCCAGTGGGCGCGAACTTCTGGACAGTCAATACAAAGCCCATCGCAAACCCATGCCCGATGACATGCGCCCGCAGATTCAGCGGATTATGAGCATCGCGCAAATTATGGCACTTCCAACACTGCGCATTGCCGGGTTTGAAGCGGACGATGTGATCGCCACGCTGGTGCAGCGAATCAGCGCACAAGTTGATCCACCGGATATTTTTATCTGTTCGCGGGATAAAGATCTTGACCAGCTTGTAGGAGATAAGGTTCGGCTTTATGACATTCAAACCGGTGAAACGATTGATGCCGCTGCGCTATTAAAAAGTAAAGGGTATTCGCCGCAGCAGGCCGGTGATGTGCTGGCATTAACCGGTGATACCGCAGATAACATTCAGGGCATTCCGGGCGTTGGCCCAAAAACGGCGGCCAAATGGATTTCTCAATATGGAAATTTGGATAATCTAATTGCTCATGCGGGCGAAATTACCGGAAAAATTGGCCAGGCCTTACGCGACAATTTGCCAGTTCTGGCGCAATCACGGCAATTGGTGCAATTGCGCTATGACGTTCCGCTGGAATTGCCCGGTGTGGATTTTGATCCTGCCTCGCTGGCGAAACTGGAACCGGTATTCCATGAGTTGCAGTTCCAGCGACTCCTGCCAGTATTACGCCAAACACAACAAATGTTGGGAATTCCTCCGCCGCCCATCTTGGTGGCCGCAACTCCCACCGGCGCCGCGGGTGATATTGTGGCCAATAAACCCTCTGGCTCTGCTGCGCCCGGAGGTCTTTTTGATACGTCGGAGGTGGCTTCGGACGCAGTGTTTACGGAAGTTCACAACTCCGATCCCACGTTTGCTTTATCCACACCGGTGGCCGCACCCGCGGAACTTGACCGTGTGCAGGGTGATTATCGCTTGGTCAATAGCGTGGCAGCATTAGATGCGATGATTGAGGAACTTCACGCGTTATTGGAGGGCAATGGCCATCGCTGGCTGGCGGTTGATACCGAAACCGATTCCCTTTCCGCGCTGGAATCTCGCCTGTGCGGAATATCGTTGGCCGCCCGTGAGGCGTTGGCCTGGTATATTCCGGTGATGGGGCCGGGATGCGAGCTTTCTCTTGCCGATATTTCCGCCCGCTTGGCACCCTTGCTGGCTGATAAAAATATCCGAAAAATCGGGCAGAATTTGAAATATGACATGCACGTTCTGCATCGACACAACATGCCGCTTGGGGGAATTTATTTTGATACGATGGTGGCCGGTTATCTGGTGGATGCCGCAAGGCAGAGCCTTTCCATGGATTCTCTGGCGGCGGATTATCTTAAACTTCAACCAATTCCCATTACCGACGTAATCGGCTCGGGCCGTAAGCAGGTTAGTTTTGCGGATGTGCCGCTGGATCGGGCTACGCAGTATGCCGCCGAAGACGCGGATGTCACGTACCGTCTGGCGGTCGTTTTGTTTCCGTTGATCCAGGCAATGGGCATGGACAAACTGATGTTTGAACTGGAAATGCCTCTGGTGGAAATTCTGGCGGAAATGGAACGCACGGGCATTAAAGTCAACAGCCGGCACCTGGAAGAACTGGGCCTTCGCCTGGGGAAGAAAATTGATTCTCTGCGCCTGCAAATAATGCAAGCGGCGGAGACTGATTTTAATCCTGATTCCCCCAAACAACTCGCACAGGTGCTTTTTGAAAAGCTTCAGTTGCCCCGCGGCAAAAAGACCCAAACCGGCTACAGCACGGATGTGGCGGTTCTGGAATCCCTGGCGGATCAACACCCGGTGCCGGCGCTGGTGCTGGAATATCGACAACTTGGAAAATTGAAAAATACCTATGTCGATTCATTAATTCAAGAAGCTGCCCGAACCGGGCGGGTGCACGCCCAGTTTAATCAGACGGTTGCGGAAACCGGGCGACTTTCCAGCAGCAATCCGAATTTGCAGAACATTCCTATCCGAACCGATGAAGGCCGCGAAATTCGCAGGGCGTTCATTGCCGACGGTCCGGATAAAGTGCTTCTGGCGGCTGATTATTCACAGATTGAATTACGCATCATGGCCCATTATTGCCGCGAGCCGGCGCTGACGGACGCCTTTGCCCGCAATCAGGATATTCACCAGTTTGTCGCCACGGAGATTTATCACGTTCCCGCTGATCAGGTCACCAGCGATATGCGCCGCGTAGCGAAGACCGTTAACTTCGGCATTATCTACGGTCAAACCTCATTTGGCCTTAAGCAAGTGCTGAAAATTTCGCAAAGCCAGGCCGAAGCGTTTATCACGGCCTACAAAAAGCGCTTCCCGGGCATTGCCGTATTTTCCCATGATTGCATTGCACAAGCGCAGCAGCATGGCTTTGTCACCACGATATTGGGGCGTCGGCGACCCATCCCGGAAATAAATTCAGAGCGGCAAGCCACTCGCAACTTTGGGCAGCGCGCCGCCGTCAATAGTGTTATTCAAGGCTCGGCTGCCGATTTAATTAAGCAGGCGATGGTACGAATTGCTAAACGCGTGGATGGGGATCCACGCATCAAAATGCTTTTACAGGTGCATGATGAACTGGTATTTGAATGTTCCCGCGCGGCTGTGGAGGAATTTGCCGCGTTGGTTCGCCAGGAAATGGAACAAGCCATTATTCTGACGGTCCCGCTAAAAGTAGACGTTCACTGGGCGGATAATTGGCTGGACGCGAAATAATTCTCGGCCTGCCATTGAACTTATGGCCGTTTTTCCCGATGATACCTTCAATGGGTGGTTCTATTGGCCACGTAGAACTCCTGACCAATGTCGTTTTGACCGGTTTTGTGTCATTGGAGGAAAATGTTCATCAATGGCGACCGTTGAACTTAAGCAGGTTTCAAAAATTTATCCGGGCGGCGTGCGCGCGGTCAACAGTATTAACCTCACGATTAAGGATCGGGAGTTTGTGGTGCTGGTGGGGCCGTCGGGTTGTGGGAAAACGACGACGCTGCGCATGGTGGCGGGCTTGGAAGAGATCTCCGAGGGGACGCTGAGTATTGACGGTCGCGTGGTGAATAATGTTGCCCCGAAAGATCGCGATATTGCCATGGTTTTTCAGAACTATGCGCTGTATCCGCACATGAGCGTTTATAAAAATATGGCATTTTCCCTGCAACTGCGGCGGCGTGAACTGGGGTTGACCAAACAGCTTATCGACCAGCGCGTGCGTGAAGCCGCCGCCATTCTCGGTCTGACCGATTATCTGCAGCGCAAGCCCAAAGCCCTCTCCGGCGGGCAGCGGCAGCGCGTGGCGGTGGGGCGGGCGATTGTCCGTGATCCTAAGGCGTTTCTCTTTGATGAGCCGCTATCAAATCTTGATGCCAAACTGCGTGTGGAAACACGCTCGGAAATAAAAAAGCTCCACTTGCGGCTGCAAACCACAACCATTTATGTAACGCACGATCAGGAAGAAGCCATGACGCTGGGTGATCGTATTGTGGTCATGAAAGATGGTTTGATTCAGCAGTGCGCTCCGCCGCTGGAGGTGTATGAACATCCGGTGAACCGGTTTGTTGCCTCATTTGTCGGCACGCCGCCGATGAATTTTCTTTCCGGCACACTGCAAAGTGGTCGGGAGTTTGTATTCGGCGATCAGCGTTTAACCCTGCCGGAAAAATTGACGGCAAATCTCGGTCAAAGTGCCGCTGGTCCGCTGATTCTCGGCGTGCGGCCGGAGTCGATGTCACTGTGTAATGAGGGACGCTTTGCCGGAGAGAATAATTGCATCCGCGGAACCGTCAGCGTCATTGAACCACTGGGGGATAAAGTGGATGTCTACTTTACCATGGCCAATCAGCCGCAGATGGTGTGCCGGACCGATGCCCATCATCTCGCGGGAATCCGCCCGCAATCCCCTGGAAGCTTTTTTGTGGCCATGGATAAATGCCATCTTTTCGAGGCCGACGCAATCGGCCGTAACGTGTCCCTGGCCGGTCGTTAAGGGCCATGCGGTGTGCCGCTGCGTTTTCAATGGATCCCACTCACCGAATCTACCGCGGTCGATTTTCCACCTCCGTAATCAGGCGCTGGAGCTTTTCAAAGGATTCCACATCATCTTTGAGTTCCAGCAACGGCGGCAATTCGCGTCGAATATGAGCAAGATCCAGTTTGCCGCGCTGCCGCACCAGGACACTGCCAACGTCGCCCCAATCACGATCGCGGCCGGCGAAGACCTTGTGAATAACAAGATCTTCAGGCGAGCAGGTTGTCAACGTAATCTGATCATTAACCGCCCATACCGTGGCACGCTTTGTTGACGCCTCCTCAAATGGAAACGCGCCCAATGCGAAATCCAGGTCGATTCCACCGGCCGTTCTCGCCAGCAGCACACGGTGCTCCAAGGCGAATTTGCGGGCGGTGGTCAGTCGCGCCGGAAATTTTTCCAGCAGTATGTCAATAAATTTTGCCTCAGTGCCCCTTGTGGCCATCAGTGTAAGGTTCACATCCTGCGTGAAACGCGGCATGCCCCAGCGCTGAACAGCCACGCCACCGATGAAGCAGAACTGCCATCCGTGGTCGCGGCAGAAGGCTTCAACTTCCGCGGCGGCCAGAATGACGCCGTCCAAACCGGTCATGGCTGCTTCCGCCGCCGGTGAAACAAGGCCTGTTGCTCAATCAGACCGGACCAGTCCGGACGTTCGCGCCAGGGCTTTCCCGGTACTTTTAATGTTTGAATTCGCCGCCACACGTCCGCGTCGGTTAAGGCCCGCAGTTCCTGATCGCCAATGATTTCCAGCATTCTGGAAGTTTCACGATACTGTTTCTGCCACTGCGCTTTATCGAACGATTCATCCATGCTGGAATTATATATCAAGATCACCGACATGTCCTTGACAACAGGTGCCGACGCGGGTGCGCAGCGGGCATCCGATAGCTTCCATGAAATCTGAGTTACCCTCCCTCACCTATCCGCCGACTCCGCCGCGTCCGAGCGTGTTATGTTTCATGCTGATCCATACGCGGGCCTTAGGGCAAATGAAGTCGGTGGGGCCGGCGGGCCGTTGGCCGGAGCTTAAGCAGTGGACCGCATCGGTAAACGCTACCAAGACGAAGCGGAGATGAAGCCAGTTGAACGTACGCGAAAGCCGAAGCTGCCCTTATGGCCGGGTGCCGCGGATGGACAAGGTTGGATGAACAACGTGGCAAAAGAATTAGGATTGGAACATATTTCGGCGCGGCAAAGGGCTACCAAAGCGGAGCTGACATGGAGATAGGAAATAGTAAACCAAGTCACGTACCCGATTCACTTCCCCGGGAGCACCATCGTCAGCTCGTTGGCAGCCCATTTAACCTTCCATATTGAACACTTGTTTCCGCCAGCGCAGCGGCCAGCCTGTCGCCGCCAAATAATCTCGCACCGGACTGGGCTTAAAAAGGCTATGCGTGATCACGATTCGCTGGCCTTCCAAATGGAGACGCAGCGTATTGTTAATCGCACTGGCTTTTACAATTTCCGTTACGTTTGAGCGCCGAATTGTTAGCACGCGCGTGCCTTGCTTATAACGACGAAAAGGGCCATTGGCCGGGTCCAACAGATGTGCTGGCAGATTCTGAACCAGCCCGACGGATGGCGAGTTGGTGCGCCCCGGACCAATCACCATCCCGGCAATGGCACCGCCAATGGCACCCCCAAGGACTCCGCCAACCGCGACCTGAAATCTACCGTTGCTATTAATAATCAGGAAACAGTAAATGGCATCGGGCGTGGCGAATACCGGGCCACTCCATCCCTGTCGATCAACCTTCACTTCATAGCCGATTTTGAAGATACTTGTTTTTTCCAACGGCGCATCCCTTATCTCGGAATCCCAGACACGATTTCTTCCGTCCGCCAAAAATGCTTCGGGCATGCACTTTGACCATCCTCCACGCCCCAACGGCCGACGCAAAATTCCGTAAATGCTGACTGCGACCTAATTATCGCCGCCGTCATCAATTCGTCAATGATATTTTATGAAAGTTATCTGATGGTGGCCGTGATAATTTCTGCAACGCAAGGGCGGCCCCGACAGACTCTACCAAATGGGTCGGGTGGTTGGTAGGTTGGGGATTAAATTCGCTCCTTTACGGGCTAATTCCGCGATGCGGCATCCCTCGGTATACAAGCACGAGTTTAATTAGCGGCTACGAGCGGCCAGCAAAGGCAATTGGGTGGAGATGCTTGCCACAACGACCCGGAGACACAACGGCACCAAGTGAGCCAAAACCGGCGCGGAGTTTGTTTGGTGGTTGTTCACAGGGAGGTAAAGCAGGGAGCGGAGGGGTTTTAACAGTTACGGATCAATAGTTTTATAATATTGGCAGTTATTTCCGTTAGGCTTGATGGATATTGGCTCTCAGCTACACAATGGATGGCAGTGCGCGGACTACAAGGTTTGGGCGGAATAGGGCAGTGAGCACACACATAGGTGCCAGAGGTTGTCCAATCCAGGCCCGAAATGGGTGCCCAGCACGATAGCGTCATATGCGTCCGCGTTTCGCTTTACCGGGGCAGCGAGCCTCCTGCCATTGGCCATACGATATCTGTGTATGGCCAGCGCGCCATCCCGCAAAATCCGCCGAGCCACGCCCACGCCAGGGAAGATATTTTAATTTTAGCTTGACGGCTTTGATCGGTACAATAAGTACCATGAAGCATGTAGGATACAAGGTTCGACACAGCAGCCTGTCGCGGCATGTGCTTGTGCTCGGTTGGGTAGCCTATTTACTTTTCTGTATTCCGCTTCTGACCAGTGGAGGATACAATCCTGGGCCATTTTGGGATACCATGCCAGTGCTGTGGCCGGCTCCTTTAATTATTTCCCGATTGCTGGACCCTCCCGTCGCCGGACGCCGTTATAGGGTCGTGGGATACTGTTTGGGATGCTCACTTGTTGCGGCGGCACTGCCGGATATGACCCCATCCTTTTTCAGTCTCAGTCAAATGATGTTAGCTTCGATCATATTTGCTCCTCTCTACATAATGACCGGAATTTTGATAGAAATGTTAACCTCGGCGGGGATGCGGGTTCTGCGTATCCCGGCAACGTCGCAACCCCGGCACGCTTCTCAAGCACTTAACCAGTACCCGGTTGACGTGCAGACTCAGTCAATGGTTTCCGCGGAGAATGAAAATGAGACGGGCAAATTCGCGAGCCTATATGGATCAGCCCAGTTAAGACCTAAGGTGGTGTCGCGCCGACAACTGGCTGCTGCGATTATCGTACTGGCTTTGGCGATAGCGATGCCGTTTACGAATTACGCCGCAGTTGTTCT
>DAHVEJ010000058.1:9968-21954 GCA_027313145.1 Phycisphaerales bacterium
CACGCATTCGCTGGTGCGGGTCGTCCTTGGGGCACCACCTCACTTCCCGGCCGAATTCACTTTACGCAATGGCTGGAGCCCCATACGGGAGCGAATTTTTCGATGTTCCCGACGCCGTACTGGCCATGGAAAATCCCGAGCATGGTAAAGTATCGTGCCGCCTTTTACGCTGAGCTTGCTCGGTTGATGAAGATTCATGGCATTCCAGCATGGTCCCTCAAGAAAGCATTATTGCGACGCCACGAGGTGATCCAACTCCTTCACTCCGACGGATTCACAGCGATCCGACATTTTCCGTATGCAGTAAATAATCATATTGTGATCAAGGATCGCAGAAGTGTCGTAGGAAGGCAAACCCCGTTTCCGAATGATGTTAGGTTCCCTCCTACGTCCAGTTCATTAAATATAAGTTTTAAGATACTTCGTCGTCATCACGGCGATATCGCGGTGCGTTCTGGCCGCAGCAGCGTGGCCGTTTATTCGAGTGGCGGTAGCATTCTCTACGAAATCTCGGCGGGAACCAGAGTGGACCGAGGGCGTGACTAATTGTTGTCAAGGAGTAGTCCCCCATGATGCCAAGCCTCACCCGCGCAGGATGAAAAAGGGTCGTGCGTCTGCTACCATTTTTACGGCTTGCATTCCTGGGTCGTAGGCCGTCGTTTTCTTGGCGCGGCATTATCGCCAGCCCGCAAGTTAGTCTGGTCCGGACATCGCCTCGTACCCCGCATTGTTGCAAGCGTTGCAAGCAGGGGATCGGATATTTAACCGGTCCCCTTGATCGCAGCGTAAAGCACGCAGAGCAGATTGAACTGTTCTTGCGATGTTCCCCGGGAAGCGGCTTGGTGTGTAGTGTCCGTATGGGTTCTATTCAAGGAGACCGTCCATGGAGCTGCTGTTTACTCATTGTGCCGGGATGGATGTTCACAAGGATTCGGTGGTGGTGTGCATTCGGATCGCGTCGGGGAGCGGCCCGACCAGCGAGGATGCGCCAGGGCTACTCGATTAGGTTGAAAAACTTTCCGAGGTCGTGGCAGAAACCCATTTGCCCGATCTAAGCTGTAATGGGCTACAGGCAATTTTTCGCGATGCGATTGCGCGGTGCGTACGGGGCGCGACCAACGGTCGCGGCTTTATGGGGGGATGATGAAAACGATTGGGTATCACATTGTAAAAAGTGCCTACGGCCTATGGTTGCCGGGCGATGATCGTGGATCGTGGTCCACGGCGTGGGATGCGGAAATCGGATTGACCGAGCCGCACAGATTGCAGCCCGGTGATCCGGTGCGGTTACGCATGGCGGCGGAACGAATGAGACAACCGCCGGTGCGCTGGTCGGCATCCATGCTGGCGTGCATTGAAACTGCCTTGGCCCAGTGCATGGCGGAATCGGATTGGCGCATTGCTGCGGCCTCGTTGGAATCAACGCATATCCATCTGGTTTTGACGCAAACGGCACACGATATCGACAACACCAGCAAATGGATTGCGGATCAGTGCACCAAACGTATCCGGAGGGAATGCGGTTATGCCGGTCCGGTATGGGCCAAGGGAAATTGGCGTGGATTTATTTATGATGGCAAGGTTTGGGAAAGTGCCATTGGCTACGTGGAACGCCACAACGTCCGCCGGGGCGTCGGCCCGCGGCCCTACATATTTTTCAAATAACCCCAATCACATATTTTCCCATAAAGCCGCGACCGCGGGTCGCGCCCCCGGAAAAAATCCCGGAGAAGTGAAACGAGGACATAACGAATTTATAAAATTGGCGACGGCATTCACGGGAGCTGCGCTCAATGAACAATGGTGCGCTGTGATAAGGCGTTAGTTTTCAGCGGGGAAATACCCGCCCGGCAAAGTAATCGTTCCAGCCGGTAGCAATTGGGACGGTAGCGGAGGTAACGAAGCTACTGAAGCTCTCGATGGAAAGGTCGCGCAAGGCGATCGGCGAACTGACAGGCCGCAATATAATGTGAACACCGAGCAAGCCTCGAAAGTGTTAATGCAGGAGCCGACCCGCTCGTTGATCGGGGAAGGCCGCCGTCATCCGGGTAAGCTGCCAGTCAGCCAGAACGATCCCGCTGGGATGAACCTGCCGGGGTATTTGGTGGCAGCATGTCAGCACAGGAAACTAAACGCAACACGGGAAGCCCCAGCGGTGGGAGCGTGTGGCTCTCAACCGGAACATCCGCAAGGAAAGGCTTCGGGCCGAACTGGGGTGACGGTGAACCGCTATTCCCAACTTAAACCAGCGTGCCGCTTCTCGGCTCTACAGTAATGAGACTCGCGGCGCGCCGGAAATAATCAGACGCGGTACCTGACGGAACTGGTGGTATGGGTTCAAAGGCTGTATAACGATATTATGCAAAAAGCGGTGTGGGACTTGCCTCCCACGCCAGGGCGGACACCGCGATGCGGGAATGTTGTCAGTCGTTCCTGCCCGAACGCCGACCGGGAATCTTCTAAAAAAATCTCGCCGGCTTGAGAGATTCGCACCTTGGCGACGCAGCAGAGAAAGGTCCACCGGAATGTCGAAACGGTCTGAACACGAACTGCGGCGGCTGATCGAAGAGGCCGTTAGCTTTGAATGCAGCCTGGCTGAGCGCGGGCTTTGGTTCTGCGTGGACGCCCTGGAGGTACGCGGGCACCCACCCGAGCATATTTTGGGTTGGGCGACGGTACATTTCCTGCCGGCAGGCTCGCCCTTCTGTTGCGGAGAGGTCGAATGTGCCTTGAGGTCGATACCTCCATGGGAATGGGAGCAGCGGATAGGCGAGCGGCTCAGAGCCGCGATGGGCCTGCGTCAAAGCGTCAGAGTCGATTTCGGATACAACTTTCCTGGCGGACATGGCCACTGCGAACCTCGCATCGGAGTGAATTACCACGATGGCGTTGAATTCCTATACCAATCCCACCACGACATTGACTGGTTCGGCGTCATTGATGCGTTGAAGGAAAAGGGTGTGGAGTTCGGCCCGGGCCTGGCCGCCGCGGAAATCCAAGAAGCCGAAGCCCGTTTCCAGCTTCTCTTCCCGCCGGATCTCAAGGGCTTCCTGCAAACTGCACTACCGCGGGGCCCAGGATTTCCCGATTGGCGGTTAGCCAACCCCGGCTCGCTGCAGGAGCAGTTGGACTGGCCGGCGGAGGGCATCTGCTATGACGTTGAACATTCCGGCTTTTGGCTGGATTCTTGGGGAGCACGACCTCTTTCACTTTCGGCTGCCATTGAGAGGGTCCGCGAAATAGTGTCGGCGGCACCGCCATTGGTCCCACTTTTTGGCCACCGTTACATCCCCAGCCGCCCTAACCTGGTTTTCAACCCGGTTTTCTCCGTCTACCAAACCGACATCATAACCTACAGCTCCCACCTGCCCGATTACTTCGCCAACGAATTTGGAGTCGAGAGCCCAATCGCACGGCCCAAGAACATCCGGCCCATTAAGTTCTGGGGAGAATTTTAACGCACCGGCAATCACCAAAGAGGTGGGGGCGGCGGCTGCCGCAGAGCAGTGTAGTCCCGATCGGGCCGTTCCTGTGGCAAAAGGCCTGTCCGGATGTGTCGCAAGATTTCGGCTTCCTGCATCACCAGGGGGCGAATACGCGTGGCGGCGCTGCGCTCAATGAATAATGAATCATGAGACGGCCCCGGCGCGGGGCCTTAATGAGACGCGGAGCCGGGGGGCGCTTAAAATTTGTGGAGTGATGCGGCGGTGGGGCGGTGCTCAATGGGCCATGGGCAATTATGGCCTCAGTATTAGCCGGTAGATTCAGTATTCTTCGGTATTGATCAGTAAATTCGGTAGACCGCTGTGCCCAACCTGAACCAGAGTGCCACTTTTCAACTCTACATCAACCTGTGGTGCGGGTGCGGGCGGCGCTGATGGTTAGTTCAATGGCTTTGTATTGGGCGACGGCTTCGGGTGTGATCTGATGTTGTCGCTTGGCAAATTCGCCGGCTTTGCGCGGCTGCAAGTCCGGTGATTGCGGGCCGTCATGGCGCTTGAGCACTTGATAAAATTGATTGCGCTGGGCGGGAATCCAGCCGCTGTCGCGTATCAGGCGGCAGATCATTTCCTCGGAGAGGCGGAAGGAGGTGCCCGCGCTGCTGACAACATTTTCTTCCATCATGACGCTGCCCATATCGTTGGCTCCAAAGAACAGGGCCAATTGGCCGATCTTGGGGCCCATTGTCACCCAACTGCTTTGCAGGTTCTGTACGTTATCCAGATACAGGCGGGCCAGCGCCAGCATGCGCAGATACTCATTGGCATCGGCCAATCTAACGGTGCGGCCGTTGTCGAATTCAAACGGTATGCCGGAATCAGGATTCCACTTGCGCTTTTTATCCAGAGGTGTATTATCGGGTTGATAGGTCCAATGGATAAATGCGGTGTAATGGGCGGGGGCGTTGGCCAAGGCCCAATCCTGCCGTTGGCGCACGCGTCGCATGTGATCGATGCGATCTTCAATGGTTTCAATGTGGCCAATGAGCATGGTGGCGCTGGTGTGCATCCCGAGTTTATGAGCTTCGGTCATGACATCAAGCCACTGATCGCCGGAGCATTTGCCCGGACCGATTCGGCTGCGCACGCGATCAGAAAATATTTCACCGCCGCCACCGGGAACCGTGGCCAGACCGGCGGCCTTGAAGCGTGCGAGAACCTCGGATACGGGCAGATTAAAAAACCGGGAGAATTCCACAAACTCCGGGGGGCTGAAGGCATGGATATGCACAGCGGGGAATTTATCCCGTATGCCGCCAAGAAGCTCTTCATAATAGGTAATAGGCAAGGCGGGGTTCATGCCACCTTGCATGAGAATCTGCGTGCCGCCGATGCTTACAAGTTCGCGGATCTTTTCATAAATCTGTTCATAAGAAAGGGTGTAGGCGTCGTGGGCGTTTGGGTCGTTACGCTTAAACGCGCAGAACGTGCAGCGGGCGGTGCAGATATTGGTGTAATTAATGTTCCGGTCAATGACGTACGTGCGGTAGTCTTCCGGGTGTAGCCGCTGACTTGCGGCAAAGGCCCAGCGGCCCAGATCAATCAGCGGGGCATGGTGATACAGTTCATCAAGCTGCTGCTCGGTCATGCGGGCCTTGCCGTCAATTATGGCGTGGATATCAAATCCGGGCCGATAGCCCCCAGGCTGATGGAGGGGGGGGATAAGCAGGTCATTGTTAAATTCAATCATGGGAGAAGCTTTCCAATCCAAGTGGCAGAATTATTAAAAAATTCGGGTATACCAAACCTTCCCGCCAATCTTGCCGCAATAGATGATAGTGTTTTTGACCCTCATTGGGCAAGTGATGCGGGCGTGGGGGGCCATGGGCCGGGCCGAACGAAACCGCGACCCGATACAATTGGAATTTCCGCGGATATACTATGGTGAAAGCCGCTCCCGCGGGGCTAGTATGGCGCTTGCCATGGCCTTGGCCGGGCGGCGCGGTAATGAAGTTACGTGGTAACAGGATTTAAGTCATGACTGATAATAACCCATCAATGAATTCCGGTGCTCCGGGCGGAAGTAATTCCAATGGGGGAGCAAATAAAGTATCCAACGGAGGGTCTAACACGCCGGCGCGTAGGCGGCGACGGTGGCCTATTGTGGTGGGCATTGTGCTGCTACTGCTGGTATTGCTCGTTCTGGCAATTCCCAGCATGATGTGCACGGGACCGGGGGTGCGGTTTGTGGAGTCGCAAATTAACTCGCGCATCAGCGGCAGCGTGGCAATCGGGCGCATGTCATTAGGATGGTTTACGCCCGCCAAGTTGAACCGCGTGACGCTCAAAGACCCCAATGGGGATGTGGTAGTCGGCGATGTCAATGTCGTGACGCACCGCAGCATTCTGAATTTATTAACGAATTGGCATAATTTGGGAAATATAGCCGTTGATATTAAGACGCTCACGCTTAGTCGCGACAGTAACCATCAGCTAAATATCATGCAGTCGCTGGCCAATCCGCATCCGGCGGCGGCAACACCCGCCTCCCCGCAGGCCGCGGTACCGCAAACAACGCAAAGCAGTGGCACTGCGACCGCGCTGCCGGCAATTAACGCCACGCTGACATTGAACCTGGCTCAAGCGTCCTTTACTTCACCGGGTTTAGCGCCTTTTCATGCGGACCATACGAACCTGGTCGTAGCAGTTGATACCTTAGACAATAAACCGATCAAGGTGCAGTTGGATACCGCCGCCGGCCCGGTCAATCAGGCCCGCAGCAAAATTCATGTCGCGGCGGAAATCAATGCCATTGCCAACGGGCAAATCATGCCTGTCGCAAACATGACCGGGACGGTCACCGCGGGAATACAAAAGCTGAATCTTGCGGCACTGGCACCGGTATTAAGTATGGCTGGAGTGAAGGTTTCTCCCAGTGGGGACTTGACCCTGGCCTTGGCGGCCAAGATTCCCGCGCCGGGGACCGGTTCGGTCGTGGGCCATATTCTGGTGAAAAATGCGGCACTCTCTGGAGCGATGTTGAAGGGGGATTCCCCCCAGTTAGGAACGGTGCAGGTTCCGATCAATGCGTCGTGGCAGGCCGATGATTATCAGATCAGCGCCCTGGGCATTGAGACCGCGCTGGGCGGGGCGGCAGTGACGGGGCATGGCTCCATTGCCACGGTGCTGGCGGTGCTGCGCCATCAAAACGTTTCCGATAAGCCCGCCGTGTTTAACATTACAGCGTCTGCTCCGCTGGCGCAGACACTTACAGCTTTACCACATGTGATTGCTTTGCCCAGTGGTCTGCATTTTGTCGGTGGACAAACCACGGTGACGGCGGCGATCAGTTTGGGGCATTCCGGCCCGGCGATTGCCCAGAGTCTTTCCGGAACGCTGCCGCTGGTGAACAGTGGGGTTCAATTTGCCATTCGTCCATTGCATTGGACGCAGGCCAACGGCGCGCCGAACGGCTCGGCCGCGGCCAACGGCACGGTGGCTTTTAATACCTTGGGCAAGCCCGTTAAGGCTGATATTCATCTGCATATTGTCCAGGCTCAATCCAAGCCCGCGGACTTTTCCCTGGTGGCGAATTTAACAGCCATAAAGAATGGAGAAATTCTGCCTTTGAATCAACTGACCGGTAAACTTAAACTGCTGGTATCTAATCTTGATCTGACCGCCATCTCCCAGATTTTGCCACGCACCAGTCGATCCATCGTATTTCATGGCGTGGTGAACGGGAAAATTTCTGTCAACGCGCCCGAAGCGGGCAGCGGAGAAATTTCCGGACCGCTGACAATTACCAACTGCGCGCTGGGCGGGACGCTGTTGAAGGGAGATCAACCGCAAGTTGGCACCGTGACATTGCCTTTAAATATTTCATGGCAGGGAAAACGATTTCATATTGGTTCCGTGGGGCTGAAATCGAATAATCTTCGAATGCTGGTATCGGGTGATGCCACATTGGCGGAACTTAAGGCCATCCAGAATAATCAAGCCGATTGGGGCGCATCAGACTTGCACATAAGCAGCTATTGCAATCTTGGCTGGTTCACATCAAGCTTTCGGCACACGCTGGGCCTGGGCAAACTGGCGTTGCGGCTGCGGCACGGCATGATGAATTTACGGGCGGATTTAATCAACACGGGAACGCAATCAACCGGTCGAGAAACCCTGTCACTGACCGATCTGCGCGGCACGTGGAAAAAAGCGCCGTTTATCATCAATCCGGTGCTGGTCGGGGCGAACTTTCAACGCTCGGGCACGCAGTGGAATCTGCTTAAAGGTATGTTGGATCAGGCCGCCACCGTAAATGGGAAGCCGGAAAGCACGCCGCAATTAAATGTGCTCGTGACCGGACAAAACCACGGAGCCTACGCCTTGAGCCTGCAGGCGGTGCTGGCCAATTTGGTGCAGGAGGCGGCTCCTTTCGTCGCGTTAAATGGCCGCAGCGTGGCCGGCACGTTGGATATTAATGCCACCGCCGCCGATATACTAGCGCAGAAAATCCCCTACCACCTGAGCGTGGCGGTTAATGGCTTGTCGGTAGGATTGGGGCAGGGGCGGCCGGTGATTACTGAGCCGGCTGTGACCATCCATTCCGACGGAACCCTGCTTTCGCCGCACGGTGCCATCACCGGTGTCAACAGCACCCTTGCTATTCAAAGTGCGGAAATTAGTATTCCCAGCGGCAACTTGCAAGCACAAAAAGTCGCCGCCGGATGGACTGTTCCGCAGGCGCAAATCAATATTTCCAGCATCAACCTGCCCGCGGTGATGAAAATGGCCGCCATGTTTTCACCGTCGCTGGCCCATGATGATATTGGCGGAACGGTCACCCATTCAGTCATTGCTGCGGCATATAAACCCGGTTCTGTGACGATATCCAAGTTGCACCTGGAAATGGAGAACATCAGCTTCCGCAATACCGCGCCCAAGGCTTCCACCGCCCAATTTGTGGAACCAAAACTAACTGTTGATATGGCCTGTCAGGCACTGATGGGCAAAGCGACAAAAGTAAAAATTGCCTCTCTGGCCATTAACACTTCCGATGGAGCCATTGATTTAAGCGTTCCCAAGCCCGTGACGTTACAAACCGGCGGGGCCATGACGGCGACGATACCCGCCTTCGCCATCGACGCCAATTTACAAAAATTTGTGCCTTTGCTTGAGGCCCTGGGAAAACTGCAGGCCGGCTCAAAACTTCAGGGAGCCTTGGCGTTGAAAGGGGCGGTCAGGGCTATTGGTTCAGGATCTCCCCCGAGTTCCTCGATCAGCTTCACGATCGGCGGCGGGGTAAAAAACTACCAACTGACGATTCCCGGAAGTTCCGCGAAATTGCCTCCGGATAATCTGGTGTTGGCGGTTTCCGGTTTGCTGAATCCGGCGGCGACAACATTCACATGTCTTAATACGTGTACAGTCGGAGAACATGCCGTGACCGGCTCCGGCGGCAATACCATTGAACTCAACAAAGGCAGCGTGATTGCCTGGTCGGATAAATCGCCGGAAAATGTCAGCGGCGCGATCAGCTATAATCTGGCTCGCATACAGGCGTTGCTGGGGCCGATGCTGCCCGCCGGGCTGGTCATGTCGGGCAAGCATACAATGAAATTACATATCACCGGTCAACTCACGGCGGACAAGGGTTTACGCGAACTTCGCAAGCTGGGAATCGCCCAGACATCTTTAGGATTTGATAAAATCGCCATTGATGGCCTGACGCTCGGGCCTGGCAAAATTCCATTTGTCCAATCCAGCGGTATTCTGCGCTTAATCCCCAGCGCGATACCCGCCAATAATGGAACGCTCAACACCGGCGGTCACATTGATTTTAACCTTGCTTCTCCGGAATATATCCTCACAAGTCCCTTGTCGCTGGTGAACCAGGTGCAAATCAATGAGGACATGGGCGGAAGTCTGCTGAATTTCCTGCCCTTGGCATGGGGTGCCGGAAAGAATTCCGCCGGCGTGCAGCTTACCGGAACGGTCAATGTGCAGTTGCAGAAGGCGGCGCTGCCGTTGTCCTACGCACAGCTTAAGAAAACCGGGACACTCACAGGAACAATCAGCGCAACGCATATAACCACTGATTCCCCGTTGTTTTTCCTGATCGGCCGCAGCATAGGCCCGCTGGTAAGCAACGGCGGATCGGGCTTGGCAATGAAAGACAGCGGTATTCGCCCGACAACGTTTGATCTCAAAAAGGGGAAAATTTATTACCAGAACCTCCAAATACTTCTTGTCAGCTTTGGAATGGACTTTTCCGGTTGGGTGGGTTTGGATCAGACCGTGCATCAGGATGTGAATGTGACCGGGGCCGGCATTACCCTGCCGATCCCGTTAAGTATTGACGGCACCACCAGCAAGCCGCAATTGCATTTAAGCGCTAAACCGTTGAAGAATATCGGCCATGATTTGGGCAATACCCTTAAAAACGCGCCCAATATCATCAATAATTTCCGCGGCCTGTTTGGGCACTAAACAGTGCCGCGGCGTTGGCGACGGATATTTTATGGTATGTTGGCAGTGTTGGTCTGCAAGGTCCTGGCGCGCAAGGCCAGAGTCAATACGCCGGAAAGCAGACACACGCACGCAAGCACGGCAAGTTCAATATTAAGGTCCATTTCTCGCACACTGGTTTTTGGCCCTTGTGCAGGGACCTTGGGCTGCGAGGCGGTGGGTTGCCACCAGTTTCCTGATCCGTCGGGGCTGGGTGATTTTTGCAATTGAGCCAGAACATTGGCAAAAAAGATAACAAAAGATGCATGATCCGGCCATGTGGTCCATTCTGAATCCATGGGACCCGCCAGCCACAGCCACGTTTGTCCGCGCGGCGCATCGCGTCTTTCCGCCAGCCAGGTGTGGCCTTGAATGGCCATGAGACTGTGCCAATGCGAATTGAGCTGCGCAGTGAAAAATCTTCGCACGGTAGCGCGGGAAGGATCTACCGCTTGCATCAACCCATGATGCGTTAGCGCGGTCAATGGGCCGGCGTGGTTCAGGGTTATCACCGCACCCGGTTTGAGTCCCGGGCCGGGTGTATCGCCCAATAGAACAATGGTGCTGTGGGATATCCCCTGCAGAATTTTCGGATTAAACCGGCGTTGGTGGACGATCCAGATGCTGAGATCAGCCGCGTGGCCATCCAGAGTCACTTCCTGCATGGCTGCGAAGAGCCGCAGAAAAGCGGATAGTGGCGTGCCGATAAAATGCCCGGCAATGGGCCTGGTGTCTGATACCCGGAGCAGTGCTGTTCGTGCGATGATGCGATGGTCTTGCTTAAGCGTGATGGCAATCTTGGGCGTTGCCGACACGGGTGATATATCGATTCCCGCTTTCAGCGTTGCAGCGGATACACTCTGTCGCAAGATTTGCTGGTGGGTCGTAAGTATGACTTGATAACTGGAGTTGCGGGGGATATTACGCGATTGAATAAATACATCCAGGCTGTGGTTGTTCTGGGGAAGACTGCGGCCAATGGCGTGCAGCGTTATGCTCGGCGCGGCTGTATTTTTTGGCGCGGTCGTTTGCAGGCGTGGTGAACACAACGCCAGGGCGGCAAGTACCCCCGCTATGAGAATGAATATCCAAGGCCAATCCGGCCTTTCTTTCCAGCGGCCCGCAGCTTCGCGCGTTTCCACCGGCCAGAATTCCAAAATGGTGAAGGGATATTCAGTAATTCCGCCGCGCGGCAGCAGAAACCAGCCGCCTGCGGCAACCATCGCGGGGAGAACTAGCAGGCCGGGATGAAGAAAAAACAGGGTCATTGAATCTTCCAATACCATTGATTAGTCCATGATACGTATTTTATTAAAGGTGGGAATTGAAAAAATAATCATTCCAGTGATTGTAGTTACCGCTCCGGGTCGATACATTACGCTATACGCGGCGCACAAGGATTGTCAGGCTCGCGAATTTTCGGGGTGATATATGGCGACAAATAGAAAAAAAGATGCCGCCACTCTTTATGAAGTGTTAGGCAGGACGACCCAGAAAAGACCTAAAAAGGAGACGCCGGCGGCAACGCCCAAGCCGCCGACGGTTGAATCCACGCCCTCCATGAATAATCGTACGCCCTTGCGCACGCCCGCCACCGGATCGATCCGTCCGCCGCCGACCAGAGCGTCGCTTTTTCCGGCCGCTACCGGGGAGAAAAAAGAAGCCCCGGTTCCACCATCCGCGTCGCCTGCTTCCCTGGAGCCGGTTCTGCTGGACCAGATCCTCGCGCGATTCCGCCCTTGGATACTGGTGGTCGTTGCGGGAGTTGTGGCACTCATTTTGGCGGTGATCATCATTGTTTCCACCAGTCATCATCAAGCTCGCCAGCCGCTGCGGCCTATTGCCATTTCTCCCGGCACACCTACGCCGGGACTTGTGCAGCCGCAATTACTGCCCTTTAGTGACAACGGTTCGACCCCGGCGGCACATTCGGCGACTCCCTCAAAACCGTCGCCTCCGCGGGCACAGGTTGGCCGCGTGGTTCCGGCATCACAAGTTGTTCGCTCTCCCAATCGATGGTATCTGGTTATTTTGACCACGTT
>DAHVEJ010000059.1 GCA_027313145.1 Phycisphaerales bacterium
TTGCCACGCCCAAGCCCCGAATGGTATAGCTCCGCCACTGGCCGGAAAATAGATTTGGCGTACAATTTCCGCTTATGGTCAACCCCAATTCAACACGCGCTGCGTGTTGAATTGTCGGGCAGGCCCAGGACTGATTCAGTGGGCTTGCCATCATGGAAACCCGGCATGCTTCACCATCGCCAGTCACCTGGAAGAGAACCGGGCACGTAGCTAACTTTTACGTTTTGCCCCACATTGAGCCTGCCTCCGCGACAACCAGCCCGCCCACCACCGAGATGCCATACTGTCGCCGGAACCTGGAATTTGGAACACGTTAATTTGCAACGAACAAGCGGAGGCGTCGCTTTTTTTCGTGCCTCTGAGCGTCATGGCATCCCGTCAGTAGTTCTGCATTTGAAAAGAATCGAAATCGGCATTGATACGCGTGCCACGCAGGTCTTGTACGCACAGGCCGGCGAAGGCTCCGGTAAAGCCGCCCGCATAATCCGCGGAAAGTTTGGTAAAGTCGCAGATTACTGGAAAAGCGTGCCATATCCGGCCGTCATCAGAGGCGTGGAATACAAGGGTCTCATCACGTATGATCGCCTTTAGAAATACTCTCGACCAATCGGAAATCGCGATCTGGAATTGCGAATGTTCAAGATATATGCCGGCATCCGTCTGCACGATGCCGAGAGCTTTTCCGAGCTTTTCATCATGCGTTACCCGCAAATAATAGTGATGGCGGGAATCGTAATAAATGATCAGCCCCGCACATTGGGAATAATGCTCCGGTTCAAATTCCAGTACGCATTGCACGGTCACGTTAAAACTTTGCACCCGCTGTGCCAGCAGACTTTGTTCAAACAGGCTATGCGGGGATTCACGGCCACGCAAACGAAGAAATCCGGGGCGCTCGGTGGTGCTGATCCAATCCGGTGCCGTCGGCTCGCGCAAAGATTGCCAATGCGGACTTAGGTGCGGGGAATTAAAATCGTCGCAGTCCGGTTCCGGGGGCCAGGGATGGGGATTTATTTCATCCGGCACATCGCACTGATTCTGCGGATCAGTTCCACCCGATTTTAAGCGTAGCCAATGGTCACTTGACCAGATTACTTCCTGAATAGCGGTTTCACGGCCCAATGGGCAGCGCCGATACGGATACAAGGGACGGCTGCACAAATGCGCCAAATACCAGCGTCCTGATTGCGTTTGTATCAGCTCACCATGCCCGGCTTTTTGCAGCGCGACTCCGGGACTTTTTCGGCTTGTAAGAACCAGGGGTTGCGGGTCAATGTCATAGGGGCCGGCGATGGACCGCGATCGTGCCATGGAAATGCCGTGGTTCCAATCGGTGCCACCCTCGGCAAGCATGAGGTAATAGAAATCGTTGGCTTTATAGATATTGGGTCCCTCTATCAGAGGTACCTTGCGGAAGATATTGACCATCGGGCCGATGAGCCGCCGTTCGGTTGGGGAATATTCCTGTAGAACGATTCCGGCAAATCGCGAACGGTCCGGCCGGTGGTTCCATTGCACATTGACCACCCACTTGCGGCCATCGTCATCATGAAACAGCGAAGGATCAAAGCCGCTGGAATTAAGAAAAATCGGTTCGGACCATGGGCCGGTAATTTCCGGTGCCGTGACCAGGTAATTATGGACATCTCTAAATGCCCCCACCCGGTTCCGCACAATGGTGTACACAAGATAGCAAACGCCGTCGTGCATGCTTAGCGCCGGTGCCCAGATTCCACCGGAATCCGGTATGCCGGTCATATTGAGCTGACTTTTGCGTGTCAAAACGTGGCCCAGCATCCGCCAGTTAACCAGATCACGGGAATGATAAAGCGCCACCCCGGGGAACCATTCAAAGGTGCTGGTGGCGAGATAATAGTCGTCGCCGACCCGCAAAAAACTGGGATCCGGGTTAAAACCCCGCAATACCGGGTTCTGCAATTGCATCATGGTATGATTCCATCAGGCCGCCAAGGCGATTATATCTGGATTGTCGCCACGAGTTGCCGCACATGATCCACGGAGGCATCCATAAGTTTTTTCTCATCGGTGGTCAACGGCACTTCGATAATCTGTTCAACACCCTGGCTGCCCAGCTTGACCGGGACGCCCACAAAATAACCGCCCACGCCGTACTGCTTATCGCAATAGGCCGCACATGGCAGCACGCGCTTCTTATCTTTAATGATGGATTCAGCCATCTGCACCACGGCCGCGGATGGAGCGTAATAGGCGGAGCCGGTTTTCAGAAAATTGACAATTTCCGCGCCGCCGGAGCGGGTACGCTTTACGATGGCCTGAATCTTTTCCTCAGAAAGCAGTTCGGGCAAGGGGATGCCCGCCACGCTGGTATAGCGCGGCAGCGGCACCATGTCATCTCCGTGGCCGCCTAGCAGCAGCGCCTGAATATCTTCCACACTTACATCCAGTTCCGCAGCGATGAAGCAACGATAACGGGCGGTGTCCAGCACGCCGGCCATGCCAATGACTCGCTGGGGTTCAAAACCGCTGGCTTTATAAGCCACATACACCATGGCATCCAGCGGATTAGATACCACCAGCAGGATGCTTTTGGGCGAATATTTTACGACTTGTTGCGTGACGGATTTTACAATTTCCGTATTTTTAATCAGCAGGTCATCGCGGCTCATACCGGGCTTGCGGGCCAGACCGGCGGTGATGATTACCACGTCGCTATTGGCAGTGGCTTCGTAGCTCGTGGCACCGGTCAGGCGGACATCATAGCCTTCGATGGGGGCGGCCTGGGACAAATCCAGCGACTTGCCCTGCGGCACGCCGTCAATTTGTGGTACGTCCACAAGCACCACGTCGCCCAGCTCTTTCGCAGCCGCCCAATGCGCCGCGGTGGCTCCCACATTCCCTGCTCCGATGATACTGATTTTTGCACGTTTCATTTTTCAACTCCGTTTTGGTTTACACACAACTAACTATAACGCCAGTGTTGTAAACCATTACGGCGTTGCGTGCAAATGGTTATAGGCAAATATTGTCAGGAAATATCGCCTGCCACCTCAGGCCGCGGCGCTGATGTTATCCGCGACTTCATGGGCGGATTGCCAACGCGGATTAATTAAATGGATCAGCAATAATGCCACAAGATATGCTGAACTGGCGATAGCAAACAACATGATGTAGTTGTCATGGGTGGAGTGCAGGAACCAGCCTACACCGGCGGAGACAAACATACTGATGCCTGAGGCCACAAAGCCACCCAGGCCGACCAGTGATCCAACCACTTTCCCCGGCATGGTGTCCGAGGCCATGGTAAACAAGTTGGCGGAAAAGCCTTGGTGACCCGCGCAGGCCAGCCCAATCAGCAGCGACGCCACGAGATAGTTACCCACCGATGCCGCGGCAAATACGGGCACCACCAGCAAGGCGCAAATGAGCATGGCGGTTTTGCGAGCTTTGTTCAGCGACCAACCCTGTGCCAAAAACCAACTGGACAACCAGCCGCCGCCGATGCTGCCTAAATCCGCCATGCCATAGATGAGAATCATGGGCAAAATCATGTTCTTAATATTCAGATGATGTTTGGTATTAAAAAAGTCAGGAATCCAGAACAGCCAGAACCACCACACCGGGCTGGTTAACATGGTGGCGATGATAAACGCCCAAGACTGTTTATACCCCAGCAGCGTACTCCAGCGAATACGGTGCTGCCGTTCCGGCGGATCGCTGCGGATATACGCCAGTTCTTCCGGGGATAATTTCGGATTCTTATTCGGTTCTTTGTACCGCAAAAGCCACCAGATAACCCATACCAATCCCACCAGCCCCGCGGTGATAAAACCCGCGCGCCATCCAAATGTTTTAGCGGTCAAGCCCACGATAATAGGAGCCGCCACCACGCCCAGACTCGTGCCGGCATTAAAAATGCCCGTGGTCAGCGCCCGCTCTTTTTTGGGAAACCATTGGCCCACGGCTTTAATTGCGCCGGGGAAATTAGCGCCCTGCGCTACACCCATGATTCCCTGTATCACCATGTAACCCGCGACAGTTGTCGCAAACGCCATGCCCATTTCCGCGCCGCTGAAGATCACCACTGTTAGAGCGAAGCCCAGCCAAACTCCGGCAGCGTCCATGAACCAGCCGCACAGGGCGTAACCGATGGCATACGTTGCGCTGAATACCGCCATGATGTTGCCGTAATCCACCTGCGTGAAGTGTAAATTATGGATCAGATTCGGCTCCATAAGCGAAATCATGAACCGATCCATGTAGTTGATTGTGGTAATTAGAAATAACCCCAGGCAGATCGCCCAGCGGTAACCGCGCCAGTGAAAGCCTCTGGATTGCGTTAAGTCCGGCGGGGATGCTGGTGAATTAGACATCGTGTCCTCCGTAAGTTTTTGTGTGCAGACGATCATTACACGCGTGCCATCGCGCTATAACGCGGTCAATAATAACCACGCACACCGCCCACGGGAAGCGCACAAAGAATAAACTTTCTAAATTTTTTTCCGGAAACAGATTAATTGTGCGCACAATTTAAACTGCCGCCCACGCCCTCTGTCCTCAACACTCGCTTTATTGCTGCTGTGTGTGCGATTTGGGTTCAGGGAAACAAGGGGCATCCTATAAAAAGGCCCTGTAAAAACAGCGGCATATAAAGCGCAATGCCATTGGTATTTTCCTCAACTTCAGGTCCCCAATGAACCGAAAATTATTGAGGCTCAATGAATGAGCGGACCGGTAATCCCAGACGGGTAGGGACATAGGTAAAACGTTTTCCGAACCCGTACGGATCGAAAATTTGCCGGCAGTTGATCCATCAGGAGATGTACCATGGATACAGTTTCACAAATGGAATTGGTTCGCGAAGTCGTGCGAAACGGCGTGATTGAAGTTCTCGCGTGTCCGGAAAGCGGCACGCGCAGTTCTCTGGTGCTCGAAGAGACGTATGATCCCCGTGGCCATGTTCCGCCGCATTATCATGACTGTGAAGAAATTCTTGTGTTTTTAGAAGGCGAGGGCATTGTTTTTATTGGCCAGGATCCGCGCAGCGTCGCGGCTGGAACCACCGTTGTTGTGCCGCCGGGCAAGCCGCATTGCCTTTATAATACCGGCTTAGGACGCCTGCATTTGCTGGCGTTTCATCCTAAGGCCAATCCGGACTATCATTTTGTGCCCGGATTGTTTACCGATGAAACTAATTGCTGCAAAAGCCCCGAGGATCTCCTGGCCAAGGCAATGTAATTCACCGCGCATCGCGTCGGGAAAGCAGAGATTCATGCCGTTGCTTGGCCAGTTGCAGAAATTCCAGAACCGCTTGCTGATCTTCGCGACGAATGGCCAACTGAAGTTTCCGCAGCGATTGTATAGCCACATTTAAATTTCTATTGACTTCCACACGATTGGTTAAAAATATATCGGTCCACATGGCCGGATCGCCGGAGGCCACGCGTGTGGTATCCACAAACCCGCCGGCAATCGCCCTGCCCGCTTCCTCATTGCGCCCGGCCACCAGTGCGGTCATACAAGCCGCCGCGTGGGGAATGTGACTGATCAGGGCCACCCATTGATCATGCTGCTGGGCATCCAAGGGGTGCGTCCGCATCGCCATGGCCTGCCAGAATAGTTCAATTTTTTTCATGGCGGCTGACACACGGCTGCCGGTAAACGCGCCGCGACCGCGCAGCTTCGGCGGGCAGATCAGGCACAGGGCATCGCGATATAAATCCGCCCGGGCATTTTCCGGACCGCGCTTTTCCGAGCCTGCCATAGGATGAGAACCAATAAAATCAACCGTAGTGGGAAGTAATTTACCGGCCCACTTCATCACCTGCTGCTTGGTTGAACCGACATCGGTTACCAGAGTGCCGGGTTTTAACGCCGGGGCGATGGCCGCCATCAGAGCCGGAAACTGCCCCACATTGGAAGCCAGAATAACCAGATCGCTTTCGGGCACCGCCGCTGCCGGATCGGTAAAAGTCTGATCGATGGCCCCGATTTCCAGGGCCTTTTGATTGGATGGTGACCCGGTGCGGCCCACGCCATTGACGCGCGCCGCCAGGCCATGATGTTTAATTGCCAGGCCTAAGGAAGCGCCCAGCAAACCCACACCGATGATCGTAACACATTGAAATTGCGTTTCCTGCATGGGTAGGAAGTGTATACGAAGTCACGTCGGAACTCTACAAAAGGTCACGTATAACGCGCACGGATAACAGCCGCGGCTTGGTTTGCCGTGCTTCCGCGGAAAATGGATTACAGAATATTATTTTTCCGGATGTAAACCATATAGGGCTGCAAATTGTGGCCGGGGCATTCCGTGGCGACCAGTTCGCGGTGGGTGTAGCAATGATAAATGGGAATGCTGTAAAGCCGGCGCAACAGGGCACCAAAACGCAGAATGGTCTGACGTTGCTGCACCGTGGGTTCCTGCAACATGAAATTACCGATGGATGCTACGCCGATGTTATGCGCGTTCCAGATATATCGCCCGTGCACCGGTTGCGTGGGGGAATTGCGATATTGTACATATTCCATTAGCCAATGGGGCGGCGCAAAGCCGTCCCGGACATGTTCTCCACGATACTGTAAATCACGCAACTGCCACACCCGGCCCATCCGGTCAATGCCAAAATGGTAGGCTATGTCCTCAAATCCGACACGGCGTTCGTACTCACGAATAAGCTCCCAATACTGGGCGGTCTGTTCTAATGAATCAAAATAAATCGGGTGCGGATCACCGGTATGATGAAAAGTAATCAGATGCACGCCGGCCATCGGCTGAATGGTTCGCATATTGGGTCCGGCGGTAGTCCAGGCGCTGCGCGGGATAATGCCAAATGCGCCCACTGGAACAATTTTATGGGCCGGCACCGGCGGATGATACACCACCCGCGGCTTAAAATTCGCGGGCGGAGCGTATCCTGTATCCATCCGGCCGGGGACCATGTTCGCATCCGGCGGCAGGACGCCGCTGGGCAGGTAACTGATACTGCTATTGGATTTCGGCGGAGCGGCAGCACACCCAGCTAAGGTGGCGGCGGCGGCCGTGCCGACGACCCCGGCCAGCAATCGCCGCCGCGACATCTTTGTGGGAAATTCAGGGAACAATACTTCGGGCATGTTATTAAGATCCATGGTCAGCACTCCGTCTTAACTACAGGAAGTTCCATTTCCTGTTTGAAAAACTGCGTATTCGTATTTACTGCGTCTTGCTCCGGGTCCACGATGGTCCCTACGTCTCATACGGCTTTACCTGTGGACAGGTTCAACCGTATTTTACAAAAGAACGATGAAAAATGAAATTCTGCAACCACCGCGCGCAATAACCTATACCAGTGACGCTAAAAACAACAATAACGCCGCAACTCTCACGTTATCGGCATACCAGTTATAGGCCTTGAGAAAAAATTCAGAAAATTTCCTGCGGCGTCCCGCCAATATTCTAAATCCGTCGCTGGCGATGAATCGGCATTCCCGCAGTGGAGTCATCGCGTAAAATCGATAATAAGCACCAACTTAGTTGGCACATGGCAAGTGCAGGCCATTTTCACGTTCCTTTCATGTTGTTGTGCTAACTTTGAGTCTGTGCAGAATGAATAGTTCGATCTGCGATCGTTTCAGGAATGCCATTATGAATCGCGAAATATTTCTTATCATCGGGGTTGTTGGCTTGGGCTTAATGGCCAAGGGTGCGATGCCCCTGCGAGCGGATGCACCAAACCGTAAGGAATCCACAGTTACTATGGCACAATTGCCAACAGGTGTCGCCAAGGCGCTGGCACAGGAAGCCGCAGGTGGGCAAGTGGAGAATATTGAGATAACCCCCCGGGACAATCAAGCCGCGTATGAAGCCAACGTGGTAATTAACAAAATGCCTTACGAAATTAAATTCGCCATGGACGGCAGGCCGCTGGAAAAGCACATCGATAACCGGAGTCGGACCGGGACCCTGACGCCCGCACCCGCGCAGGGCACTATTAAGCCGGTGATGGGAAATGGCAAGGCCTCCAATATCGGGGAGCATTTCTTTTACGAGATAGGGGTCGCGGTCAGGTGGCTTAGCATTATTACCGCAGTTAGTCTCCTATTCATTGTTTGTAAGACCTGTGGCGTCTTCAGGGTAAAGTCCGGGGGACCGCGACAGGGGGGAGGAATATCGACCATTCCGCAAGTACCTTTTCGTGAACACCGGTGAGTACCAGTGAAGCAAGGCGTCACCGGCCTTGGTCCGCTAACCGCGTTGGCCCGGTATTTCAACGGCTTACGCTTTTGACAGGCTGCCAAGAGGCGAAGGGCATAAGTTGGTCCCTCAGGACTGACACTAAGGTAATCACGGCGACAACAATATGCCGCCGAGTGCGAAAGCATCCTCCCCCTCCCGAAGCGGGGCCGGCCCGTGGCGCTATGGACCGGCCCCGCCTGTTTTTTTATTTCAGGGGCATCAACATAGGGTGTTTAGTTGAGCCGGATGACCAGCCTCGTCATGAACGGCTGTTATCTTGGAGCGATTCCATACTTTATACTGGCTTTTTCCGGCACAGGCTCCCCGGGTAATATTTGCAGGTGCGTTCATGCGGGTATTGGTGGTTGAGGATTTTAAGACGTTGCGGGATTCCATCGCACAAGCTCTGCGCGAACAGACTTACGTGGTCAACGAAGCCGGTGACGGGCGGCTGGCGTTATGGCATTTGCAGAGCGGTCATATTGATGTGGTCATACTGGATTTAATGATGCCGGGCGTCGATGGCTTTCAGGTGCTCAAGGCCATGGAACGCATGAAAGCCCGACCAGCGGTCCTGGTTCTGACAGCGCGCGACACCGTGGATGACCGGGTCAAAGGATTGGATGCGGGAGCCGATGATTATCTCACCAAGCCCTTTGCTCTGGAGGAAATGCTGGCCAGAGTCCGGGCATTAACGCGGCGGCGATATAAAGTGGCGTCATCGAAACTGACCATCGGAACCTTGGCCATAGACCTCAACGCCCGGCGGGCTTTCCGGGCCGGGGTGGAAATTGAATTAAGCGCCCGGGAATATGCCATACTGGAGTATCTGGCCATGCGGCAGGGGGAAATTGTCTCACGCGCCGAAATATGGGAGCATGTGCATTGTGACGATGCGCCGCCGGAAAGTAATGTTGTGGACGTATTTGTAAGCTTGCTGCGCAAGAAAATTGACGCGAATTCGCCAGATCGACTGATTCATACGCGGCGCGGCCAGGGCTATATGCTGGGGCTGGGAGATTGATGCGGTCTATCCGAATACAATTAATGCTCTGGTGCGGAGTGGCCATTGCGCTGATGCTGGCGGTGTTGGGCGTAAGTTTGTATCTGACGCTGCAACATTCCTTGGAGTCGCATTTCAACGCCTCCCTGGCGGCCCGCGCCACGTTGCTTGTGGATACGCTGGATTGGGACCCACACCGCGGATTCCATGTCACTTCCGATTTTACACCCATCCCCGACGGTAGCGTCCGGGGCACCCCCCGCTATTTTCAGCTATGGAACTTGCAGGGAAAATCAGTGCTGCATCCGGCCACGCTGGGCCAACGCAATTTAAAATTCCTGACGCCGCCAGGGGATGCGGGGCGGTTTGCTTCTATTACCTTGCCGGATAATCTCGCTGGAAGAGAATTGGCGATCCGCTTCCGCGAGGGAAATAGTGATGATCAGGAGGAGGGGCATCACGATGATGGCTCCGACCACCCGGGTGACGGCCGCAACAACCGAGGTGCCGACACCGCACAGTCGGAACATATTGGACAAGATTATATTCTCGCCGTGGCGCGCCCCACGGATGATCTGGACAATGCGCTTTCCAGTATCGCCTGGTCGCTGACGGTTTACTGTTCTTTGGCGACATTATGTTCGGCGGCTCTCATTGCGTGGCTTTTAAACCGTGGATTACGCCCGGTAAATACGATTGCCCAGCAGATCGCGGGCGTAGGTGCCGCGCACCTGAAAGATCGCATAACCGCGGAAAATATTCCGCGTGAACTGATTCCCATTGTGGATCGTCTTAATAAGTTGCTGGAGCGCGTGGAAGCGGCGGTGCTCCGTGAAAAAGCGCTCACCGCCGATATGGCCCATGAGCTGCGAACGCCCCTGGCCGGCCTGCGCACCGGCGCGGAACTGGCGTTAACGCGATTGCGCACCAGCGAAGAATACCAGCGAACCTTGCGGCAGTCGCTGGATATCAGCATTCAAATGCAGGAGATGGTGGAAAATCTGCTGACTCTGGCCCGGCTTGATGCGGGAGCTTGGGCGCAGGCGGCGGAGAACTGCCGACTGGATCAAATGACCGAACAGCAATTGAAGGGCTGTACCGCGAGAATTAATTCCCGCGCTGTGACGTTGGATAGTAGTGGTATTTCTCCGGCCGTTGTTAAGGTCCCGCCGGAGTTGGTGCTGCTGGTACTCCGCAATGTGCTGGACAATGCGGTCAGTTATGTTAATCATGGAGGCACGATTCGCGTGGTGCTGAAAAGTGAATCCGACGCGGTGATATTAACGGTGGCTAACACGGGCAGCGCGATTTCAGTGCAGCAGTCGCAGCAGATATTTGAACGCTTTTGGCGCGGTGATGATTCCCGTACGGATCAGGGCCGGCACAGCGGATTAGGATTATCCATTGTGCAGAATGTCATGCGGCAAATCGGCGGCAGGGTGATCGTTGAATCGGCCGTCGGCCAGTGGTTTACTATTGTGTTGTTATTTCCAAAGCATGGAGGCGATGGATCGCATGACAATCCGGGACATGAACGCCTGTAGGCCGGCACTCCCGCACTGGCTGAATCAGAAAAGTTGCACAACTTATATAGGCGAGGGCCTATTGCCCGATATTTTCCGCCTGATGTTTTCCGCCCCGCGAAAACGCAAGATTTATGTACTTGGCACCGGGCTTCTTTCTTGTTTTCTGCTGTTGGCGGGTTGTCAAAGTTATCATTCCATGCCGCTGACGGAAGCGCGGGTCAATCAGGCACTAAAAGTTCCGGTATGGAAGCAGTTGCGCATTTCCGCCCAACGTATTCGCGGCATCGGCCTGCCGCCGCTGCCGCTGCGGCCGACGGGCGGCATCACGCCTAATGAGGCAGCGGTCATCGCGGTGATACTTAATCCATCGCTGCGGGCGATACGGGATCAGCGCCATGAGGCGGCCGCGCAGGTCATACAGGCCGGCATTTTGCCCAACCCGCAAGTGTCGGAATCAACGGCGTTGGTGACTGGAGGGTATCGCACCGACACATTTACAGGTTACGGTCTTGGTGTGAACTGGGATGTTACACGATTAATTGATCACGATGCCCGCGTGGCCTCGGCCCGATACCACCGCGGACAAGTGGATCTGGATGTGGCCTGGCAAGAATGGCAAACGGCTCAGGCAGCCCGGCTGGCGGTCTATAATCTCGCGGCGACAGAGGCGCAGTTGCATCAGGCTCACCTGGCACAGCGCGAGCTGCAAAACAATGAACACGTGGTTCAGAAAGCCTATAATGCAAGTCTTAATACCATTCTGGATTTAAGCGCCGCCCGTGCCGCCAGTCAACAGGCACAAGCACTGGTGGAGTCTTTAACACAAAAACGTGACCAAAATCTTATTCGCCTGCGGATGGTTATGGGCCTGCCGATTGATGCGCCCATTCGCTTAAGTCACACCATTCGATTTCCCGCACGCATTGCCTTACCACCGGAGCGCGCTATTTTAAAAGATTTGCCGCGACTGAGGCTGGACCTGGTGGCGTTAAAATTGGGATATAAAAGCCAGCAGGAAGCCCTGCGGGCGGCGGTGCTGCGGCAATTTCCGCGTTTAAGCCTGGGGTTTCAGCAGGCCAGCGACACGACCAATGTGCACACGACGGGATTCGGCGTCACGATTGACCTGCCGATCTTCGATCGCAATCAGGGGAATATTGCCATTGCGAAAGCGACGCGCAAGTTTCTTTATGACAGCTATATTGCCCGCGAATTTGCCGCCCGATCCGCTGTGGCCATGGCCTATTCCGATATTCATGCGTTGGGGGCGCAAATTGCGGCCAGCGATGCGGCGGTAAAAAGTCTGGCGGAGCTTGTGCAAACGTATCAGCAGGCGCTGAAGTTCGGCAATGTCGATATTGTCAGCTATTACACGGAAGTGGACCAATTAATTCAAAAGCGCATCAATGTCATTCAGCTTAAAAACCAACTTGAACGCAATCGTATTGCACTGGCTCTGGCCGCCGGCACGTATGTGCCGGAAATGCGATCCAACCGGGCACCTGCGCAACAAGGAGCAACCAAACCATGACTCGATCCATGATTCGAATATCCTGGGCATTTGTGCTTATTTCCGCACTGGGAATCGGCGTTGTAGTCTGGCGACAAACTGGTCCCGGGACGTTAGCGGCAAGTACGGCGCACGCACCGGCGAGCCACCAGCGTCCACGGGTGATTGCCTATGTCAAAACCGTGCCGGTGCGCAGGCTAAATATCTCCGCTTCGGTGGTGGCTTATGGCACGGTTGTGGCGCGGGCCAGCTCCATTCGCAATGTAGCGGTTCCATTTAATGCGCAGGTGCTCCGCATTCTGGTGGCCGGAGGGCAGCACGTCAGAAAAAACGAACCGCTGCTGCAACTGGAAGCAACGAATTCCGAGCTGCTGCTGCTGGCGCAGGCCCGGAGTTCGGCACTTTCGGCGGAAGAACAACTAGCCGAAGTAAAACAAAAATTTGCTTTGCATCTGGCTACACGGCAAAGCCTTCTGGCGGCCCGGCAGGCCCGGAAACTGGCAGAGTTGAATTTAACAAACCTCAAAATGCTGGGGATCGGTGGGCCGCGTTTAATAAAAGCCCCCGCCGGCGGTGTGGTTTCGAAGATACTTTCCGGACCTGGACAGATTGTTTTGCCCGGTGCCCCCCTTCTGCAACTGGTGTCCTCTCGAAATATTGAAGTCCAGTTAGGCCTGGAACCGGAGGACTCCATAAAAGTACGGCGCGGGCAAGCCGTAGCGTTGACACCCGTAGGCGAACCGACAACGCACCAAATTCTGGGCCGCATTTCCTTAATTACGCAGCGCGTCAATCCGCTGACCCGGCTGGTGGATGTGTTTGTCACGCCACGGATACACTCGGGACTGCTGCTGGGGCAGTATGTGGAAGGAAAATTGATTATCGCAAAAGCTACGGGACTGGTGGTTCCGCGGGCGGCAGTGTTGCCGGTGGGAAATGCCCAGGAATTATTTACCGTGCGCAATGGCCGGGCAGTATTGCATCTGGTGCATATTGGATTAACCAATACGCGGTATGTGCAACTGCTTAACAGCAGCGTGACGGCGGGGGAGCCGGCGGTGATTGTGGGTAATGCGGAATTAACCAACGGAATGGCGGTTACAGGGACGTTTAAGCCATGAATTTTAATCAATGGATTCATAAGCACACCCGGTCAGTGCTGTTTATCATGCTGGTTCTGGCAGTGGGCGGAGCCTTGGCTGCTCTGGGGCTGCCGGTGGCGCTATTTCCGCGGGTAAGCTTTCCACGTATTGAAGTCTCGGTGGATTCCGGCGAACAACCGGCCCAACGGATGGCGGTAGCGGTGACTTACCCGGTGGAGCAAGCGGTGCGGTCCATCCCCGGAGTGCAATCGGTTCAAGCTCGTACCGGCCGAGGGTCATGTGAACTGAAAATTGGCTTCGCCTGGGGTTCCGACATGGCGCAAGCGCTGCTCGAGGTGGAATCCCAGATTAACGGCATTCTACCCCGACTGCCCGCCGAAACGAGCTTTCGCGCCAAACGCATGGACACCACCAACTTTCCGGTATTGGGATACAGCCTGACATCCTCCACGGTATCTCCCAGCCGCCTGCGCACGATTGCTAAATATCAGATTGAACCGGTGGTTTCCACAGTGCGCGGCGTAGCGCGGGTGCAGGTGCAGGGCGGCGCGACTCCGGAATATCATGTCATAGTTGATCCGGCCCGCCTGCAGGCCTTTAACATGACGCTGGCGGATGTTTCCCAAGCCCTTAGCGCGGCCAATGTACTTAGCGCGGTGGGCAAATTTGAAGACCATGACAAACTGTATCTGATTATTTCCAACACCAGCTACCGCAGCATCCGGCAGATTCAACAGGTTGTTCTCCGCACAGGTGCCAACGGGCTGGTTCGGCTGGGTGATGTGGCCACCGTTAAGCTTTCCACACAGCCTCAATGGACGCGCGTGGATGCCGACGGACACCCCGCCGTGCTCCTACAGGTTTTTCAGCAGCCGGGCGGCAATACCGTGCGCATTGCCGCGGCCATCAAAAGAAAAATAGACAGTTTTAAGAAGAATCTTCCAGCGGGCATTGACATCGCGACGTGGTACAATCAAAGTCAGCTTATTCTGGCTTCGGCGGCATCGGTGCGGGATGCGGTACTCATTGGAATCCTTCTTGCGGTGGTGGTGCTGCTGCTATTTTTGCGCAACTGGAAAATTACGCTGATTGCCGCGCTGGTGGTGCCGGCGGTGCTAAGTTCCACCATTCTGCTTTTGTATCTGTTCCACATGACGTTTAATATCATGACGCTGGGCGGTATGGCGGCGGCGGTGGGGCTGATTATTGATGACGCCATTGTCATGGTGGAGCACATTGTGCGGCGCACCCGTGGAGCCGCCGGTGACATGCGTGGGCGGGTCATTAAAGCCACGCGGGAATTTACCGGCCCGCTGGCCGGATCATCCACTTCCACGATGATTATTTTCGCGCCGCTGGCCTTCCTTTCCGGCGTCACGGGGGCGTTTTTTAAAGCCTTGTCGTTGACCATGGCGGCGAGCCTGCTGATTTCGTTTTTTATGGCCTGGCTGGCGGTTCCGGTGCTGGCCGCCGGGTTTCTCGATCAACGCGATGCCAACCAGCCTGAAGGCGGTAGAATCACCGCCTATCTTCATCGCATCTATGGATGGATCATGGTGCGGATTCTTCGCGTGCCGATGCTGGTGCTGGTGGTGCTGATCCCCATTCTGGTGCTGGGATTTGCCGCCTATAAGAATGTCGGAAGTGGTTTTATGCCCCACATGGACGAGGGGGGCTTTATTCTTAATTACGTGGCAAATCCAGGCACCTCCCCCACAGAGACCAATCGTCTGTTGCTGGAAGTGGAAAAAATAATTCTCGCTAATAAATATGTCGATACATTTTCACGCCGAACCGGATTACAACTCGGCGGCGGCACCACACGATCCTACACCGGTGACTTTTTTATCCGCCTCAAGGGATTTCCCAGACCACCCATTGAGCAGATTATGACGGCAATTCGCCGACGAATCCGCCGGCGCGTGCCCGGGCTGAAAATTGACACCGCCCAGATGATGCAGGACCTGATCGGGGATCTGACCGCGGTACCACAGCCCATTGAAATAAAAATTTTCTCGGACAGCGGCCCAATGCTCGATGCACAGGCCCTGAAAGTGAAACGAGCCATATCGTCGATTCCCGGCGTGGTGGAAGTGCGCAGCGGCATTCAAATCGCGGGCGATGCGCTGCAGATTCGCGTGAATCGCATCAAAGCCGCCCTGCAGGGCATGACGGCCGGCGCGATTACCACCGCTTTACATCAGTATCTTTCCGGCACGGTGACCACGCGAATCCAGCGTGGGCCGCAGATGATCGGCGTGCGCGTATGGGTTCCCCAGGCCGACCGCGCCACGGAACAGGATATCGACAACCTGCTGTTGCGCGCACCTGATGGACATTTATTTCCGCTTAAAGAAGTGGCGTCGATTGAAACACTCACCGGTCAGCAGGAGATATTCAGCGATAATCTCAAACGCATGATTGCCGTTACCGCCCGCATTAACGGCCGCGATATGGGTTCGACCGTTGCGGCGGTGCAGCAGGTGCTTAATAAACCGGGCATGTTTCCGCACGGGATGTATTATGCGATGGGCGGATTATACAAACAGCAGCAAATCGCATTTAAGGGCCTCTTGGTGGTGATGATCGCCGCGGTTTTGCTGGTTTTTCTGGTGCTGCTGTTTCTTTACGAACATTTCCGCGTGGCTTTGGCGATGCTGTCGATTCCGCTGTTGGCGCTATGCTGTGTATTTGTCGGACTATGGATTACCCACACAGAACTCAACGTTTCTTCCATGATGGGCATGACCATGGTGGTGGGAATTGTGACGGAAGTCGGAATATTTTATTACTCGGAATACAACGATATGAGCGACGATACGCCCGTGCGAAAACGCCTGATTGACGCCGGGAAAAACCGCATGAGACCCATTGCCATGACAACCATTGCCGCAATTCTGGCACTTTTGCCGCTGGCTCTGGGCCTGGGACAGGGATCACAAATGCAACAACCTCTGGCCATTGCGATTATCACCGGCCTATGCGTGCAACTGCCGCTGACGCTGGTGATTCTGCCGGCGTTATTGGGAATTGTGCATCGCGTAAATGTTGCCTGGCCACCAGACGCCGGTGCGAGTGTAAGACATTAGAAACTCGCGTCGACACTGAGCATGACATACGCCGCATTGGCAATTTGCGCTACCGCCTGTTCGTCCCGCGCGTCAAAGCCCTGGCTGAAGGCCTGATTGAAAGCGTACCCAGCGCCGATATTAATATTCACATGCCGATGCAGCGCAATGAGTTTAACCCCCGCCTGCACCCGACACTGCGTGAAAAACAAACGCTGATCTGATTGATAGCTACTGACATGAAACGCCCAGGAACCACTCTCGAATTCTGTGTACGCCGCAACACCATGCAGGATGGTGTAGTCCGCCTCCGCGGTGCCGGCGTCAATGGGGAAGTAATTAATTTTGAGCCACAGCCGGGGCAGAGCATTCCAGTCAATGTCTTCGTAGGGAAATCCAAAGGCATACTCCAGGCCCTTCTGTTGATGTTGCACTTCCACCGACGGCAAGGGAACATCCGGCATGAACTGCCGATTGCCGCTGTAATCCAAAGCCAGGTCCAGCTCGGTATTTTTCCCCAAGTCGTGCTGGGCGGTGATGCGTGCCATGCCGTAAATCGCGCTGGGGTCATTAAACGGGCTGTTGCCCGCGTACCCCGCACCAATCGCCACGCCCAGCCCCCATTGGCCGAATTGTCCAATGGGAATCCCAAGGGATACGGCCTCGTCATTGAGTTGGCGGGGTAATAATGCGGTGCTAGTGCCCAAACCGATATACGTTGAATCATAGGCCACCGTGGGGCTGTAGCGTCCCGTGTCCGCAAGGCGTAATCGGCCGGAAAAATCCAGCATGCTGATCTGCGCGGGCGAAGAATCATTACGTACCCAGGATTTATTTTCAATGAATCCCTCATTCAGAGATTGCACGTTTTCTCCTGGTGCCCAGGCGTCCTGGGCCAGATATTGCGTATCGCCGGCACGGCAAATTCCCGTTGCAGCCGCCGCTGCAAGCAGAATTGCAAGGCTCCAACTCACGGGTCGGTACAATACTGCCGCAAATTTCATAACGTACTCCTGTTAGAGCGCATCAATAGCAGCACCGTTCTTTACGCTGCTGGAGAATTAACAGAATTAAAAAGTGCCATCCGGCTTTTTGCAACCAAGTTGCGGCAGCGGGCCGCTCAAGGAGCCGTTGGCCCAGCGCCGCGCGCCAACTCGCACAGCGGCGGCTACCCGGCCACTAAAGCAATCCGGCGGTTTCATCGATTCCAAACATCAGATTCATATTTTCAATGGCCTGTCCCGCGGCCCCTTTGACCATATTGTCCAAGGCACACAGCACCACGAACCGCCCATTGTATAATTTCACGGAAATATCGGCGAAATTGGTATTGGCCACATATTTTGTGCTCGGCAGATTATTCAAACGCATCCGCACGAACGGCTTGCCGCGATACGCGCGGTCATACGCGGCCAGGGCATTCTCGAGCTTCGCGCCGGGCTTGGCTTTGAGATAGATGGTTTCCAGGATTCCCCGATCCATGGGAATCAGGTGCGGTACAAACAGCATGTGCACGGCGTGGCCGGAAATTGTTTCAAGCGTTTGCTGAATTTCCGGCGCATGACGATGCGACGCAATACCGTAAGATTCAAAGGTTTCGTTGCGTTCGGGAAAATGATGCAACTGCGATGGCGTGCGGCCCGCCCCGGAAATACCGGAGGCGGCATTAATAATAATATCTGCCGGTTCTACCAAGCCGGCCTGCAGCAAAGGCGCGATGCCCAAAGCAGCCGCCGTGGGATAACATCCCGGGTTGCTCACGAAGGAAGCTGATTTAATTTCCGCGGAAAAAAACTCCGGCAGGCCATAAACCGCCGCTGCGAGATTTTTGGCATCGCTGTGGGCGTGCTTATACCACTTTTCATATACCGTGGCATCTTTAAGCCGATAATCCGCTGATAAATCAACGACCTTCAGGCCGGCGTCCAGCAGCGGCGGTACGTGCTGCATGGCCGCGACATGTGGTAAGCACAAAAACGCCACATCCGCAGCCTGTTGAATGGCATGCGCGTCAAATGGCGCTATGGGCAAATCAATGCGCCCCAGGAGTTCCGGAAACAGTTCATGAATCGGCTGTTCCTGCTGGCGGCTGGCAAGATACGTAATTTTGGCAACCGGGTGCTTAAGCAACCAGCGGATGGTCTCCAGGGATGTGTAACCGGTCGCGCCTATGATGGCAACACGAATCTGTTTCATGACTTCATACGTTCCTTACCCGGACACGTCACGGCCCGAATTCAGTATTATAGCGCATTAGTTGCCGCGCTGATACACGCGCACATAATCGGCCTCGTGCGTGGGGGTGGCAATAGTTCCGGGCGAACGGCGGAATCGGCGGCATAAATGCCGACGCTAAGAGAAGGGTGTGTCCCGGAAACTCCCCCGCCAGAAGCCTGCCCGGATTTATTGCCACGCCCTCGTGCGTTAGCCCTCATCGCAAGGGCATGGTACTGTACCTTTCGGGAAGAATCGGGAAGTTAGGAGCCGCATGACCATTGAACATCTGATTATGCAAATCGCCGTGATCCTCCTGGCGACACGCTTTTGCGGGGCGCTCCTGCGGCTTTTGGGGCAGCCGGAGGTTATTGGAGAAATGATCGGTGGCCTGATTATTGGGCCTTCCGCGCTGGGGCTGCTGGCGCACGGAGCCTATTTTCATTGGCTGTTTCCGGCCCAGGGGATGCAGTTTTTGGACCTGCTGGCCCAACTGGGCGTTATGTTTTTTATGTTTATCGTGGGCTTGGAACTGGACTTGGCCCGTGTTCGGGGCAAAGGGACCAGTGTTGTTGCCACCGGTTTAGTGAGCCTCCTGGGGCCTTTTTCCGCGGGATTGTTTTTTGCCTGGCTGATGCTCAAGCACCCGGCTCTGGTGGGGCATGTAAAATCCCCCACGGCCTTTATTCTGATGGCCGCACTGGCGATGGGCATGACCGCCTTTCCGGTTTTAGCCCGGATCATCAATGAGCACAATTTGAAAGACACCGAGGTCGGAGCATTTGTCATCACCACCGGGGCCGTGCTGGATGTGTCCGGATGGTGCCTGCTGGCGGTTGTGTACGATCTGGCGAAAGTGCAACTTTCCGGCAGCGGCGACATATTGTCCTCTGTGGGATTGGGCGTAAAAACCGCAGTTCTCGCGGCGGCCTATATTGTCGTGATGATGTTTTTTGTGCGCCGCTTTCTCTGGCGTTTTCAGTCGCACTTTGAACTCCGCGGCCACATTACCCGCGATGTGCTGGCGCTGACATTTTTTCTCCTGCTGGTCAGCAGCCTGGTGACAACGGCGCTGGGTATCAACGGCATATTCGGAGCCTTCATGCTGGGGCTGGTATTTCCATCGGGTGAAAAATTCGTGCGGCATATTTCCAGCAAGCTCGAAGATATCACGCTGTTACTTCTGCTTCCGATATTTTTTGCCACCGTCGGCATGCACACCGATATCACACAACTCCATTCGGCAACCGTCTGGAAAAGCTGGGGGTATCTGATCGCGGTTCTGATGCTGACGAAATTTTTATTCAGCAGCATAACGGCCAAAGTCACTGGATCAAGCTGGAGCGCCGCGGGTTTAACCGGACTGCTGATGAATACCCACGGCGTGGTGGAACTCGTGGTGCTGAGCCTGGCCTGGCAAATGGGCGCGATCAGTTCAAGAACATTAACCGTGCTGGTGCTGGCATTTCTGGCTATTACCACGATAGCGTCGGTGTTGGTCCGCCTGGCCCGACTGCCGATGCGGCGCCGCACGCTGGCCGGCTCGGGCGATGCGGAAACCGAAAAGGATCAATCGCCCAAAATCCATATCCTCGCATCTCTTTCACAAGCCGGTACGGTAAAAGGTCTAATACGCGTATCGCACGCCCTATTGGGCGGCGAAACCGGGCGTGTTACGGCACTATTACTGCGACAACCGGCGGAATCATCCATCGCCGGCGATCCGGCGATAACCGACGAACTTGATCCTATTACCGTAGCCAGTGCTGAAGCGAAAGTTTTGAATCTTGAACTCACTACCCTTTCTCCCCCCAGCCTGCGCATTGCACGGGATATTTGCAAGGTCATTGAACATCAACAGGTCGATTGGACCGTGCTGGGAGCGCACCAGGGAATCGTCAACACGTCCGTGCTGGGGGGCGTGGTGGACTATGTGCTTAAACACAGCGGCAGGAATGTGGCTATTCTCATCAACAAACGCCTGACCGCCATTCGTCGGGTTCTGGTGCCCTATCTCGGGGAAGCGCAGGATGCCGGGGCCATGCTGGCCGCGCAAAGAATCAGCAAAAATGCCGACGTGGAAATCACCATTCTGCACGTTGTGAAGCCCAAACGCCCGAATGACGCCGAACCCTTGGGAGTCAAGGAACTTGTGGATCGATTTTTGCCCGGAACCGATGGCGGTAATCAAATTCGCATGACCGTCATTGAAACCGACACGCCCGTTTCCGCCGTCAGCGAACGCTCCCGCGATTATGACCTGATGATTTTGGGTATGTCCCCATTGTGGCGATTGCGGCAGCATCTGTTGGGCAGTAACCAAAGCTCGGTGGCGGTGCTTAGCACGTGTTCGGTGTTGATCGTCCATGCGGCCACACCGAAGAAGGCCACTTCCGATCAACCCCCCGCCTCCACAGACAGGGGTGGTGACGGGAAGACTCAATAAAATCTGAGAAACCATTACCTCGTGACAAGCCGTCACACTGGTATGTGAGGCAGTGGAATCTAATACTACAGCGCGATTTTATCCAGACTCGCAGCGGCGTAGGGAGGCGAGGGTGATGCCGAGGCGGTGAAGTTTTCGGAGTGTTGTTTTGCGATGGCTGCGGCGTGAGCACGCATTGCGGGTCTGGTAATGGAGAATTTTGCGGGCGGTTGTATCAAGGAACCGTTGGCGCTGTTGGGGCTGCATGAAACACGATTGAATCATCGCGTTGGCTGCCATGCGCACCTGACAGACCGTCAGTTCCGCTTTTTTTTTACATCTTGCGCATGGACTTCGGCCAAGAACAGCATGGTCAGGGCACTAATAATCAGATGGCGTTTCAGTGATACATAATTTCGCACCTCAAAGTGATCCATTCCCAATTCGGTCTTTTGATCCTCAAAGCAGCGTTCCACGGAAAAACGCGCGAAGCCTACCCGCAAGAGTTCTTCGGTGGGCGTGTTGGGTGGCCCGTTGGACACAAAATACTTGATCTCCTGGTGATCCACTGCATTACGTGCCACCATGAGAAGAAGGGGTCTTCCGGGAACACCTT
>DAHVEJ010000005.1:0-34375 GCA_027313145.1 Phycisphaerales bacterium
TGAGAGGGATAATTAGTAACCGCGCTAAAAGTTAAGGATTTGGCCTCCAGAGATCTGGCAGAATCGGTCACAGACCCCAACGCTATGAGCAAATTCGCGAACCTCGTAGGGCGACATCTGCGAGCGCTGCCGCCCGGAAGGCCGCGAAAAGACACAACAACCCGATCCGCAAGGGCACCTCGCAGCGCACACCCGGGATTTCATAGGCGGATGTCCCCGGTATTTCCTGCCCTAAATTCTCCTGCTCTATCGGGCCGCAGCCCGATGCCCCGAGATCAGGTGAACAGGTGAGCAGGGGACCGCAGGAGGACCTTGTGGCTCGGCGACAGCAACGCTTACGTTCCAGCCCTATTTGCTCTGCTGATCACCTGTTCTAAATTCTCCTTCTCCATTTTTGCCTGCGGCAAAAATGCGCTCGGCGGGAATCGAACCCACAACCGTCCGCTTAGAAGGCGGATGCTCTATCCAATTGAGCTACGAGCGCCTGCGCCATAGTTTATCGCGCCAAGGAGCCGGTCCGAGTAATCACCGGGTTGCGCCACGGCGTAACGCGGCGTAATTTCTGACGGCGGCGGGCCAGGTGTCACACAAGTTTGTCAAATTTCCAGCAGCAACCTTGTGGGGTCTTCCATGGATTCCTTTATGTGCACCAGAAAGCTTACCGCCTGCTGGCCATCAATGATGCGATGATCGTAGGAAAGTGCCGCATACATCATGGGGCGGATGACAATTTGATCATTCACCACGACGGCGCGTTTTTCTATTTTATGCAGACCCAGAATGGCACTCTGCGGCGGATTAAGAATCGGCGTGGACAACAGGGACCCGAATACGCCGCCGTTGGTGATGGTAAACGTGCCGCCACCCAGTTCATCCAGCGTAATTTTGCCTTCACGGGCGCGTTGCGCCAGGCGTTTAATTTCCGCTTCAATCTGGGCCATGGAAAGTTTATTGGCGTAACGCACCACCGGCACCACCAGGCCTTTTTCCGTGGCCACCGCCACGCCCAGATGGACATTGTTTTTATAAATAACAATCCGATTTTGCAGTTGGGCATTGACAATGGGGACAGCCTTGGCGGCGGCACATGCGGCCCGGGCGAAAAAGGAGAGGAAGCCCAGACCCACATTGTGCGTTTTTTCAAATTTCTCTTTGTATTTCTCACGCAAGGCCATCACCGCGGACATATCAATTTCATTAAAGGTTGTCAGGATGGCCGCGTTGTGCTGCGCTTCCACAAGACGGCGGGCGATGGTTTCACGCAATTTTGACATTTCCACGCGGGTTTCTTCGGGTCCGTCGCCCTGGATGGCCGGGGCCGCAACCGGTGGCTTAACCGGGGTGGGCCGCGCGGCGGCAACCGGTGCCGCCGTGACCGCCGGAGTCGGCGCACTACCGCGGGTCTCCAAATACTGCACCACATCCCCCTTGGTGATGCGGTTACCCGGTCCGGTAGGAGAAACCGCCGCCGGGTCAATATTGTTTTCTTTTACCATGCGTTCCACCGATGGGGAAAGTGTTTTATGAGCGGCCCGGTCACCGCCGGCGGGTTTTGGCGCGGCAGTCGCCGGAGCGGCCGTTGAATTTTTAGCAACGGCCTTGGCACCTGGTTCAACGCGGGCGACAACGTCACCGACATTAACCGTCTGGCCGGCGGTTTTGACGATACGCAGCACTCCCTGCGTACCGGCGGGCAATTCAACGGTGGCCTTATCCGTTTCCAGCTCCGCCACTACGTCATCGGCGAGGACGAAATCGCCATCGGCTTTTACCCAACTGGCAATGCGGGCCTCGGTAACAGATTCCCCCAAGCCGGGAACGAACAAATCTACAAGTGTGTTACTCATAATGTGTGGATTCTTTCATGATACTTGTGACATAGCCTCGCGGCACATTTCTCAATCGCCCCTATCTTATAACGCGCCGGTGCGCAACGGAAAAGTCTCCCCCGCGCACCGGATGGTATTCCAGTGATTGATCCACCGCCGCCTGCCAACCACCGGGTCATCGCCCGGTGCTCTATGACGCGAAGCGGCACCGATGCGCTTCGCGCTTACTTGGCAATCGGAGCGCCTTCACGAACTTCCACTTCGCTGGGGCGCGATTGGCCGGCCGGGGCGTGTTCTTTGCCCATTACATCCGCAACGGACAAATTCAGCGCTCGGGCCAATATTTCCGCCTGTTCGTGCACATGACGTTCATGCGAACCGGCGGCCGGCGAACTCGATGGCTTGCGCCCGATGTACGTCAATTTTTGCATGCCCGGCCAATGATAATGCAATTTCGCCCCGATAAATGGATACACGCCATTGTTGCGCGGTTCTTCCTGAACCCATACCATTTCCACGCCTTTGGGATACGTGCGAGCGATTTCGGTAAGCCGATCCGCGTAGAAGGGATAAATCTGTTCCAGGCGAAGAATGGCGATATCGGTAATATGATTTTTTTCGCGCTCCGCCAGAAGTTCATAATAAATTTTCCCGCTGCAAACCAGCACACGCCGCACGCGTGAACGGTCGAGCTTGGAGGTCTCGTCGATGATTTCCTCAAATTGACCGCCGCTGAATTCCTCCAGCCGCGAAACCGCCATTTTATTTCTAAGCAGACTCTTGGGGGCCATGACAATCAGCGGCTTGCGGAAGCTGCGGTGCATCTGCCGGCGCAGCAGATGGAAATATTGCGCCGGCGTTGTGGGATTGCACACCTGAATATTATCTTCCGCGGCCAATTGCAGGAATCGTTCCAGCCGGGCGTGGGAATGTTCAGGCCCCTGTCCCTCATAACCGTGCGGCAAGAGCATGACCATACCGTTATATTTACCCCACTTGGTCTCCGCACTTACCAGAAACTGGTCAATGATAGGCTGAGCCATATTGATAAAATCACCGAATTGCGCTTCCCACATGACCAGCGCGTGGGGATCAGCGGATGAAAATCCATATTCAAAGCCCACAACAGCTAATTCGGAAAGCATGGTGTTGATAATGGTAAAGCGCGCCTTGGCTTCGCTGAATGCCGCCAGGGGATTGTAAGGATTGCCGGTTTCCGAATCAAAAATAACGGCGTTGCGATGGCTGAAGGTTCCGCGGCACACATCCTGCCCGGTCAGGCGAACCCAAGCGCCTTCATTCAGCAGCGAGCCGATGGCCAGCATTTCCCCGTTGCCCCAGTCGATACCTTCACCCTTCCGCACGGCATCCAGCCGCTGCTTGTACATTTGTGCCACTTTCGGATGGGGTGAAAACGTATCGGGGAACTTACAGACTTTTTCAGCGATGCTCAGGAGTTCCTGGGAAGTTACGGAAGTATCCACACGCCAATCGCGAATATCGCGCGGGACTTTCAGCAGATCTTTCCATGGGCCGTGCACGGGTGGCGCGGCTTCGGTGGGTTTGAAGGTTTGGGCGTATTCATGCGCCTTATCCAGCCGATCATGAATCTCTTGCGCTATGTCATCAAGCTGTACCTGGGTCATGTGCCCGGAATCGAGAAGACGTTTGGCATATAGTTGCCGGGTAGTGGGATGTTTGGAAATTTCACGATACATCACCGGTTGCGTTACGCTGGGATCATCTAATTCATTATGCCCGCGCCGGCGATAACAGACCAGATCGATAATCACATCCGCTTTGAACCGCTGACGAAAGGCAATCGCCAGACGGGCGGCCTGCACCACCGCCTCTGGATCATCGCCATTGACATGAAACACCGGGGACTGAATAGCCTTCGCCACATCCGTGGGATAACGCGTAAAGCGGCCATCAGTGGGATTGGTCGTAAAGCCAATCTGATTATTCACAATAATATGAACGGTCCCGCCAGTGCGATACGCTTCGAGTTCTGAAAGATATAACGTTTCGGCCACAATGCCCTGCCCGGTAAACGCGGCGTCGCCGTGCATGAGCACGGGCATGACACGCTGGCGTGTTACATCGCCCTTGCGGTTTTGCTTGGCGCGGACAATACCTTCCACCACGGGGTCAACAATTTCCAAATGACTCGGATTGGCTGAAAGCGATAAGTGCACGGACCGGCCGGAGCGCGTGGTGGAATCATAAGCATAGCCCAGGTGATACTTCACATCGCCATCCCCCATCGATTTCTGAGGGCGATCCAGCACTTCCGCCATAATCATTTCGTAGGGTTTGTGCATGGTATGGGCCAGCACATTGAGCCGGCCGCGGTGCGGCATGCCCATGACAATTTCATCCACACCATTTTCAGCCGCTTTTTCCACCACTTCATCCAAGAGATTGATTAAGGATTCCGCGCCTTCAATACTGAATCGTTTGGTGGTGGGATGGCGGCGCTGCAGGAATAATTCAAAATCCTCCGACGCCGCCAGACGCGACATCATAAAGGCGCGATCCGCATCGGAAAGCTGCGGTTTGTTGAGTGTCGGCTCCATGCTATCTTGCAGGAATTGCCGCTGCTCCGGATCACGTATGTCCATATATTCCACAGCGAGGGTTCCGCAGTAGGTGGCACGTAACATGGAGATCAGTTGCCGCAATGGCACGCGCCCGCCGCCGCCAAAGCTTCCCGCATTTACGGTTCGATCCAAATCCGCTTCGCTTAAGCCAAACTCATTGAGACTCAATAAGGGATGGTCTGTGGCGTTATGCCCCAGGGGATCTAAATCAGCAATTAAATGGCCCAGTTCCCGATAGCTATGCACCAGGTCAGAGATCTGCAAATCCGGCGCTGCGTCCGCGGAGGGGGCGGCAGCGACTGCGGTGCCGACTTGTGCACTGGTCGTATCGGCCGCCAGATCAAAGCCCCGGAAAAACCACTGCCATTGCGGATCAACCGCTTCCGGCTTGAGTTTCCATTGTTCATAAAGATTTTGCAAAAATTCGGGACTCAATCCCTCCAGCGATTGCTGAGAACCGCTACCGTCAACATCCGAGGTAACCACGTTTTTTCTCCGAAAATCAGGGCGTTTTTATCGCCCGCACATCCTCTGTTCTACATAATTCAGCCTGGAGAGGCAAATGTCCAAGGGGAATTCCAACACAATCCATCGTGAACGCGAATCTTGTTTATCAGCAAACTGGCCCTTGGCATTGACCCACCGGGATGCCATCCCGGTGCTCCATGACGCGGCGCGGCCGTCAAAACTTATCGGCGAACAGCGCTGCGTCTAACCCCATACGTATCGGCATAATGCAAGGTTTTGCATTATCGGAAGTGGTGGGGCATATCGCATTGCCGTAGCCCATAATTTTTCTTTTCAAAATATTCCTGAAGTTTTTCCTTGACGCCGCCGATAACTGGTGATAGGATGATTTGTGGTGTGAAGCAGGAGCGATTGTTTCGTATACCGTCATCATCATTGGCTCCGGTATTCCGGTGCCTGCGGCTTGTGAGCCGTGGTTTTTTTCTTTATTCCGCTCCTACGCAACCCACCATCATGTTTGCCTGATCCGTCGTCGGCAGTGCCGGAACCCTTGACACGGGTCTCAAAATATCATGGTTTTTGGTTCCGGTGGTATGGTTGCGCCCCGCAGAACGGGCGGATTTTCTTAACAAAGGATTGTGTGTCCGGCTCTGAAGTTAAGAGCTAGACAGCTTTTGAGGTGGCTTATATTCGGACTGTGCGGTCCGGAGCCACCACGCGCAGGTTCATCCGAATCGGCAAGGCCACGGGAGCGGTTCCCGTGGCCGGAATCAGCCGATGCCTTCCTTGGCTCCCGCGCGGTTTTCAGTTCCCATAATAATCCGGCTTTGTGCTTTTCAGGCAAGGTTGGTGCGCTATGGGTCGCAGGATACGCAATTACGTGTTTCTCTCTTTTTCGGAGGCTTCCATTATGCGAAGTTACATCGTCAAAAAACGAGGGTTTACCCTCATTGAGCTGCTCGTGGTGATCTCGATCATCGCACTGCTCATTGCCATTCTGTTACCCAGCTTGGCTCGTGCCAAGGAACTGGCCAATCGGGCGGTCTGCTCGGCGAACATTCGCGGTATTATTCAATCCTGTTACATCTACGCCCAGAGCAACAACTCGCAGTTTCCGGCAACCGAGTCCGCAGCAACCGGCGGCTTACTCCTAAACAAAGGAGGAGCACCGGGCGGACCGAGTGCTACCCCAGCAACACCTCAGACCGCTGGTTCTGTGACGGCTGCATGGTACCCCGCCGCCGCCCCAGGCGTATCAGATCCGCTGTCCTGCTTATGGATGTTGGTATTGCAAGGGCAAGATACGCCGAAGAGCTTCATCTGCCCGTCAGATCCGATTGCTACAACGCCGTCGCTGGAATACCAGACGACCACCTCGACGTCGGCGCAATACTACTTTAACTTTGACAACATCGTGGCTGCTGGTGGGCCGAATTATAACGGTCAGGGCGAAAGCTACTCGATCGCATGCCCATGGAACGACAGCGGCGGAGTTGGCGGATGGTGGACGGATAATTCCGGCTCGGATGTTCCTGAAGTCAGCGATATGGCTCCGGCTTCTCCAGGTTCGGTCGCCACTCCCGGAAGCACCTTGGAACGTGACACCGCACAACCGGTTACCGGCAACACCTACGGCAACTACATCTACAATTCCGGCAACCATAATGGCGATGGCCAGAATGTCGGATTTGGTGATGATCACGTAAGTTGGGAAGTGAACCCGTATGTCGGCCAAAGCGGCGACAACATCTTCACCTTCCAGTCAACTGCCGCAGACGGCCCGGGAACGTCCGGCTACAATGGTAACCAGCAGCAGGTTGATAGCAGCAGTACGGCTGTCTCCATGCTGTTCAATACCCCACCGTATGATATCTGCATGCTCCCGGCACGCGATGTCAGCAGCGGTGCGTGGTAAGCTTTTGCTTGAGCCTCTGTTGAATTTATAAAATCCCGCGGCCCGTTCCGATACATCGGAACGGGCCGCTTTCTTTTGCGCCCGCATATTTTCGAAGCAGTCTCCCCAATTGCTGCTTCATGCGGCGCTGCACCGCCATAAAATTCAATTTCTGACCTGCGCTGGTCAGCGCAAGGACCCACGTTGGCGCGGCCGTGATTCCATCGATCCGCCATATTTCCTTCACACCGACATCTCTATTAAAGCGGTCATCAACTGCGCACAACAACGATCACAACGGCGAAAATATTGCTTTGACCGCCGTTGCCGCGTTGGGTAACATGTTCCGAATAATAAGCCAACGACACTGCGGCCGGTATGAGGCGAAAAACAGGGGGATTAGCATTATCTTGCCTAAGCTTTTACGCACATTCTACGCGTCGCGGCACGCAATTGGTGCGTTGGTTTTATTTGCCACATTTTCCTGCCTCTTTCTGGCGCGAATTCATTTTAATATGACTCACGGCATTCTGACCCAGAGCTGGGGTATACCGGACTTCTCCCAGTGGGTGTGGTTCTATGCCTGGTGGCCCTACGCAATTTCCCACGTGATCAATCCGATGATGTCGTACAAGGTCTGGGCACCAACCGGCCAAAACCTCGGCATGGCCGTTTCAACGCCGTTCACAGCGATTATATACGCTCCTATCACTTATCTTTTTGGACCAATCGTGACCTACAACGCCGGCATTTTGTTGGCTTTGACCACGAATGCGTGGTGCGCGTATTTGCTGTGCCACAAAATCACGCGCAGTTTTTACCCTAGCGTCGTAGGAGGATGGATATTTGCCTATTGCCCGTATGTGCAGTATGACATGAATGGAAAGCCATCCCTTATTACCGTGTGGGCGTTGCCGATATTGATTTTGCTTTCGATCAAGTACGTGAAATCTGAAATCAGCGACCGCCGGTTTGTTTTGTTGTCCTCATTAATTTTAACGAGTCTTTTCTATACCACGGACGAAATATTTGTAACATTCGCACTCATGTCGGGCATAACCATGTTGGCGTCGCTTTACCTGTATAGAAAAACCTCCGTTTACCCAAAACTGATACGCCTCTGCGGATTGTCATTCATGAGCCTTTTCATTACGACTCTGCTGGCATCCCCGTTTATTTACTATGGGTTGTTCGGCCCGGGGGCCTTTCTCGGGGCCATCCATAAACCCATTGATTTTTCAAATGATCTGATGAGCATTGTTATTCCTTCACCATTTATTTGGCTGGGAGGATCGGCCCTGCACCGGGCGTTTCTCCGCTTGAACGGATGGCAACTTGATGATTATCTCGGACCCGCGGTCTTGTTGACTTTGGCTTTGTTTTTCATCCAATTTAGAAAACATCCGTTTGGCAAACTGATAATGATTATCGTGATTCTCTCACTGGTACTAAGCTTCGGCTCCCATCTGGTGGTATATGGGCACGGCACCTTCATCGGCCTGCCCTATTGGATATTATTTCATGTGCCGGTTTTAAACAAGGCCATTCCGGCCCGCTTTTGCTTATACGCATACATTGCAATATCCGTTGCAGTCGCCGTTTGGGGGGCAACCAAGCCGGATTATCTCAAATGGATCCTGTTGGCTTTGTGCATTATTACATTAATGCCGAATGTTTTCAGCGATCAATTCGCGAGCACCCCTGACAACCCGGTATTCTTCGCAAGCAACTTGTACAAATCATATATCCATAAAGGTGCGAATGTGATACTGCTTCCCTATGGAATTAACGGTGACAGCCTCCTATGGCAGGCGGAGGATAATTTCTACTACAGCATCGCCGGCGGGTATTTCTATCTGGGCAGCCCTTGGCGCGGCACGGTCGTCAGCGACCTGTACAGTGGGTCCGCCACCAAGGGGTTTTATGAGCAATTTAAGCGCTTCGCCCAGGAAAAGGGGATTTCGTCGCTTATAGTCAGCGATCTGTATGCCTCCCACTGCCGGTCGCTTTTAAGCCATTTACACACCAGACCAGTGAAAGTTGCCGGTGTGGAAATATACAACATGGGAAAACAGGATGCGCTCCCGCCGTGAAATATCGTGTGCCCTACCCTATCCCTTTTCCTTCTGTTCCAACTCTTGCTGCGCGTACAGCACGCTGTACTTAAGCATGACACCGATGGTGGTTTTATAACAAATCACCAGGCCGAAGCGGCCCTGCAGAAAGCCGCCACGAAAAATATAATATTTAAGGAACGTCAATACTGGTCGAAATAACATATCCCGCCACGTAGCGTGTTTGCCACGGGCACGCAGCGTTTCCGCCAGAATAGCAGCGTGTTCCGCCATGCGCGGACCGTCGTTAATGTCCGTGCTGATATAGGGCGAAAGGCGATTGTGCAAGAGAGGCTGTTGGAGTTTTTGTACGCGGAAGCCCGGCTTTGGCCGACGGATTTCCGGAGCGCTTTTTTCATCCCAGTCGACACGTTGCTGATGAATCAGTCGCGCCTGATAATCCGGTGACCAGCAGCGCACCCAACGCAGCGCGATAAAATTTTTCCGCGGCATTTCATACATTGCAGTGGCGGATGCTTGTGATTCCGAAAGAGCCTGAATTTCAGCGGCCAGTTCCGGCGAACACTCTTCATCCGCATCCAGCGCCAGCACCCACGGGTGCCGACACTGCCCCACCGCAAACTGACGCTGCTGGTTATAACCCAGCCAGGGATGGACGATAATTCGGGGCTTGGCCGCGTGTGCGGACGCCGCCGTCGGCGTACCATCCGTGGAACCCGAGTCGACAACGACGATATCGTCACACCAGGCGACAGAATCAAGGCACACGCCGATCTTGCCGATCTCATTTTTACAAATTATGCAAACCGATATCCGCATGGCGAACACGTTAGCCGAAAATGGCTTGCTGCGGAAGCGCTTTGCCGTGGCGGCGGACGGGACCGCCCGGAGCTTTTAGTTGGACGGCCCGTGGCCTGCGACAACAGGGGCGTAAAGAGCCAGCGAACTCACCGTTGCGATTTGCTTATAAACCATTCCCGTGGAATGGCGGATTAGAACAGCAGTGTGCCCAACGGCGTTCGCAATCACCAGGGTGGGGGCCGCCTGCCGCAAGCCAGGCACTCGAATTGTTGCGTTGAAATAAATAAATTGCGGGCGTGGCCGCAATTCGGAATCAATCGCCGATTCAATGGAATATGGAGGCAGGTCCGTACGGCCAGAAAGACCAACGATGATGGGCCGACCATCATAACGCTTCATGAATTCGGCAAGTCTTGTAAGTGTGCGGGCGTTGACGGAGTGTTGCCTTACCAACAGATCGATTCGGGAATGTTCTTCGATGGCCTGCTGGCCCAGCAGTGTTCTTGGATATAAAAAGGCAAACGGCATCAGAGCGATCACCGCACTAAGCGCAACAACCGGACGAAACCAGCGAAATGGCTTGCCGCTGATTACAACAGCGGCGACGGGCATGAAGAGGGCTGGTATCGGAATAAGCAAGTGATTGATTGTTTGCTGCCACCTGAGAATTGCGGCGGCGGTAATCAAACACCCAATCGGCAGCAGCGTGTAGAGCCGGCACATTTTCGTATGTTGCGAGCCGGCGCCCAGCCAGAAGCACAACGGAAGAAGACCAATAAGGAACATCTGCAGGGGCCAACTGGTTCGGTATTCATTGTTGGGGAAGTAGGCTACGCCATCGTAGGGCTTGGAAATCCCGGGAATCGGCTGCGTGGACCGGGGGTCCTGCAAATTCAGGTGTAATTTTTCCGCCACGTATGAAATTGAATTTCCCAGGGCTTCGTTGATGATATGGCTGGGTCCCGCCACCATGGATGCGGTATCACGCAGGAGATTTTCCAATAATATCCGGGGAGTAAAGGCGGTATTGACGACTTGAAGGCTGATATGCCCAGCCGGTGAAGGGCCAAAGGGGCCGCCGAATTGCATGACGTTTCGCGCGTAATATGCGCCGTTAACCACGAAGACCACCAGTCCAATCAACAGGATGTAACCGACACTTTTCCACCGGACCGATCGCCAGAGGCCGATTGTGGCCATCAACGCCAATGGCATACCCAGAACGTAACCAGTTCCATGGGTTAGAGCCGCGAGGCCAAATGTGCTCGCCACCAGTAAGAGCTGTCCGAAACCACATTGGCGTTCCATCATTATTCCAAGCAGCCAGTAAGCAAGTATCTCTAGCCAGACGGCCTCCAGCAACTCGGGTTTGAAGGTACTGGCCATGCCGAACGCCATGGGAATGGTGACAATAAACAGCATCGTCAATGCCTGGCTTTCGCGCGTTCCGCCAAGTCGCCCGGTGATAGAGCTGCCGGCCAAAGCCAAAAGCAGCAGGCTCAGGACTCCAAAAAGATTGATTGCCCAGGCACTGCCGCCACCGAGAATCATTGAATTCAGTCCAAGGTATTCCAAGAACCCCGGCATTGCCAACTGCATAGTGTAATCGGTGGGAAAATCCGCCAGGGAATGTTGCTGCATCCACGCCACGATCCGCGGCAGATGGTAATTAAGAGAATCTATATTGTTAGGCGGCGCAATTAACGCGCTGACCAGCACCACCAGCAGGACCAGTGCGATCATGGCGCAGGCAAACATTTCCAGGAAACTCAACGACGGGAGGTTCGGCATTTTAAGCCGGCATGACGTGCAAGCAGTGAACACCAGAGCTACAAGAATCGGTATCATCCACGCGATGAGAACGGGCCAAAATTCAAGCGCCCGAAAAAAACCCAGAAGCTCCGTAATAAATGCCGTCCATAGGGAAATTAATACGGTTGCCGTGAAAATGGAATCGCGCCAGTCTGGCGCGTTTTTAGAGTTGCAATTTCGCACATGAATGGCCAGGGATCCCAGCGCTATGGCAAGCAATGGCAGTATGGCCAATATTCGCATGGGTTTCCAATCTCTTTTCAAACCAGCGCACAGGGTACCGGGGGACATCACACATGGGTTGCATCCGTTGCGTATCAGCGGCACGGCACCATAATATCATGGAAACAATATTGGGTTAATGGCACGTAGCGCGGTTGGAACCGCGCATAAAAAAGACCCGGGCGAATCTTTCGATCCGCCCGGGTCATAAATCTGGCACTCACCTACTCTCGCGCGTAAGCACTACCATCGGCCGTCAGAGCTTTACGGTGCTGTTCGGAATGGGAAGCAGTGTTACCCCTGACGTAAAGGCACCAGAAAACCGGAAGAGCTGGTTTCCCAACTCATCCAGGGAATATCAAGTGTGGTCCATATTCAGTTTTCAAACTCGCCCTTTGGCGAATGAAGATTGCGTGAGTGTAACAACAAGACCCGGAAAGCCAAGCCGTCAAAAGACGCTTGGTTACAAAAGTGGCGCTGAGCACATTTGAGGTTGATCGAACTATTGGGGAACGATCAAAAATCAAAGTGATCAAGCCAGTCGCCTGTTAGTACCGGTCAGCTCAATACATTACTGCACTTACACTTCCGGCCTATCAACCAGCTAGTCTAGCTGGAGGCTAGTGGGGACATCTCATCTTGAAGGAGGTTTCACGCTTAGATGCTTTCAGCGTTTATCCTGTCCGGACATAGCTACCCAACGATGCCCCTAGCGGGGCAATTGGTATACCAGAGGTCCGTCCATCCTAATCCTCTCGTACTAGGGATGAATCTTCTTCAAATGTCCTGCGCCCACGGCAGATAGGGACCGACCTGGCTCACGCCGGTCTGAACCCAGCTCGCGTACCGCTTTAATTGGCGAACAGCCAAACCCTTGGGACCGCCTTCAGCCCCAGGATGCGATGAGCCGACATCGAGGTGCCAAACCGCGCCGCCGCTATGGACGCTCGGGCGCGATCAGCCTGTTATCCCCGGAGTACCTTATATCTGTTGAGCGATGACCCTTCCACTTGGAATCACCGGATCACTTGGTCCTGCTTTCGCATCTGCTTGTCATATCCGACTCGCAGTTAAGCTGGCTTATGGCCATGCCCATACAGCGCGATTTCCATACGCGCTAAGCCAACCTTAGAACTCCTCCGTTATCTTTTAGGAGGAGACCGCCCCAGTCAAACTGCCCACCTAGCAGTGTCCCACAACCGGATTCACGGTATGTGGTTAGAATTCAAGAGTAGCAAGGGTGGTATTTCACATTGTGACTCCCCACCAGCCGAAACTGGTGGATCAACGCCTCCCACCTATTCTACGCATGCGACACCTGAGGTCGCTACCAGGCTGCAGTAAAGGTTCACGGGGTCTTTCCGTCTTGCCGCGGGACTGTGGTATCTTCACCACAACTCCAATTTCACCGAGTCTCCCTTTGAGACACTGGTCCAGTGATTACGCCATTCATGCGCGTCAGAACTTACCTGACAAGGAACTTCGCTACCTTAGGACCGTCATAGTTACGGCCGCCTTTTATCGGGGCTTCAGTCGTCAGCTGCACCTTGCGGTTGACCGGCTTCTTTAACCTTCCGACAGCGGGCAGGCGTCAGTCTGTATACGTAAGCTTGCGCTTTAGCACAGACCTGTGTTTTTGATAAACAGTTCCCAGACCCTTTTCTCTGCGGCCCATCTTGCGATGGGCACCCCTTATCGCGAACTTACGGGGGAAAATTGCCTAGTTCCTTAAAGGGAGTTGTCTCGAGCGCCTGAGGCTATTCGCCTCGTCTACCTGTGTCAGTTTGTGGTACGGGCATACATGTTGTCCGGAAGCGGTTTTTCTAGGCTGCAACTTTGCCGGCTTTGGCATCCAGGGCCTAGGCCTTGCGGCACACCCACGTCTAACCGGGTGACCGACTCTGTTACAGCGTCACGCTCCATCAACCTTCATGTACGGTGCAGGAATATTAACCTGCTGTCCATCGTCTACGCCTTTCGGCCTTAACTAAGGACCCGACTAACCCTGGGCGGATTTACCTTCCCCAGGAAACCTCAGACTTACGGCGAGCAGGATTTTCACCTGCTTTATCGTTACTCATGCCGACATACGCACTTGCTGCCGCTCCAGCCGTTCTTCCGATCGACCTTCACTGCTGACAGCAACGCTCCTCTACCGATCCAATTGCTTGGATCCCGCGGCTTCGGCGAATATCTTATTCCCGTTCATTTACGGCGCTTTAAATCTCGGCCAGTAAGCTATTACGCACTTTTTAAATGGTGGCTGCTTCTAAGCCAACATCCTGGCTGTCACGGAATTAAAACTTCCTCTATAACTAAGATATTCTTTGGGGCCTTAGCCGGCGATCAGGGTTGTTTCCCTTTTGACCTAGGAGGTTATCCCCCCAGGTCTTACTCCCGTGGAACTCGCACCGGTATTCGGAGTTTGATTGAAGCAGGCAGCCTTGCGGGCCCCTGACTTCATTCAGTAGCTCTACCCCCGGTTTGATATAGCACGAGGCTACCCCAAAAGGTATTTCGAGGAGTACCAGATATCTCCACGTTTGATTAGACTTTTACTCCTCCCCACAGGTCACGACAGACTTTTTCAACAGTCACGTCTAGCGGTCCTCCTGAAGCGGTTAGGCTCCATTCAACCTGCCCATGGGTAGATCACGTGGTTTCGGGTCTAAAGCTCACGACTTAATCGGCCTGTTCAGCCTCGGTTTCCCTTCGCCTCCGGTCCTTAAGACCTTAGGCTTGCCGTGAACAATAACTCGTCGGCCCATTATGCAAAAGGTACGCGGTCAGGCCACCCTTTCGGGATCCGCCCTTCCACGGACTGTAGGTATACGGGTTCAGGTGCTTTTGACTCCGCTCATCGCGGTGCTTTTCAACGTTCAATCGCCCTACTGGTTCGCTATCGGTCGTATAGGAGTATTTAGCCTTGGGCGGTGGTCCGCCCGGATTCACACGAGATTTCACGAGTCTCGCGCTACTCTGGTACCTCTAGGGGCTTTGCAGTTTTTCTTTACAGGGCTTTCACCTTCTATGGCCTGTCATTCCAGACAGTTCAAGTAACCACTCGGCTCCCATATTGAGGCCCGCAACCCCAGGGTTACCCCTGGTTTGGGCTCTTCCGCGTTCGCTCGCCACTACTGACGGAATCGATTTCTCTTTCTGTTCCTGCAGGTACGTGAGATGTTTCAGTTCCCTGCGTTCGCTCGCACCCGCCTATGCATTCAGCGGGCCGTGAATGAGTTGCCTCATTCGGTAATCTCCGGATCATAGCTTGTTTGCCAGCTCCCCGGAGCATTTCGGAGGCTACACCGACCTTCATCGCCTCTATACGCCAAGTCATCCACCGTATACCCTTAGTAGCTTGACCACATTGATTTTTAACCGTCCCACCACGCACGACGTTTCCACTTCCTTTCAGAAGCTTTCACAACATGCAGAATTGGCATTGTCAAAATCAACTTGCCCTACGCCTGGTAATTGCCCATTCGTAAAGCTGTGGTCGGGGCCACTTGAGTAACTCTGGTTGGCATTTCCGGAGTGCCCGGAAATGCACTTAAATTTAGCGCTCTTGACTGTACTTTCATTTCATACGCACCATGCTCCCGGCTAAACAGTTGCCCGTTTAACCAACAACAAGGTTTGCACTTGTGAAAGCACAACTTAGCTTTATATGTGGAGTTGTTGTTACCACATCACGCAATCTTCACTTGTCAAAGAACATCGCACAATCGACAATTTTATCGTCGGTTGTCGGCACTTGATCAAAGTCGGTTAAAAATCAACCGGCTGTTGAGCAGGTGCTGAAAACCCTTGGTGTATTGTCGTATTTTGCGTTGGCCATCGGATTTCGCCGACGGCCCCGATAAGCGGGAATCCTGTCAGGCGGGTTTATCCGATGCAAACCACCGAGTTTGTGATTGGCAATCGAGACTCCTTGGGGTTATGCGGTTTAGGCAACCGCGTATTGTTTCCAACCTCATTTCAGAAGCATAACGGCTTTCCGAAATTTTCTCGTCTTGAAGATCATTTCTTCAACCGAGTTCAGTATTCTACCAAAACTTTGGGGCTTGTCAACAGCACCACAAAAATTTTATCGTCGCTTTGCAAGATCAGGCTTTAACCAAACCTTGTCGCCGCGACAACGGAATATTTATATAGGCTTCTCTCGCGGCTGTCAAATCAATACGACAATTGGGAATTCCGCCCCGATGGGATATTATTGCGTTGCCGCGGAGTTGGATGCCAACAGCGTGGCTTATCGGCAGTAAATTTAATGTTGGCCGCGGTAATGTCCGAAAATGATCAGGTAGGTTCTATTTAGCGAGGAAATATGAATAACACCAATCCCCGCCGTGCTCTGGTAACGGGAATTACCGGCCAGGACGGTTCTTATCTGGCGGAGTTTCTGCTGGCCAAAGGCTATGAAGTCCATGGCATTATCCGCCGATCAAGCAGTTTTAATACCGAACGCCTGAATCATATCTATCAGGATCCCCATGAGCGCGGCCCGCGTCTGCACTTGCATTACGGTGATTTAACCGATGCGTCAGGGCTGCGGGATATTCTTACCCGCACGGAGCCGACCGAAGTTTATAACCTTGGTGCCCAATCGCATGTGCGTGTCAGCTATGATCAGCCCGTATATACCGTGAATACCGCGGGCATGGGAGCTTTGCTATTACTGGAAGCCATTCGTGATGTAGGGCGACCGATTCGGTATTATCAGGCATCAAGCAGTGAAATGTTTGGCAAAGTCGCGGAAACACCGCAGAAGGAGACCACGCCTTTTCATCCGCGCAGCCCGTATGCGTGTGCCAAGGTTTACGCCCACTGGCAGGTCATTAATTATCGCGAAGCCTACGGGATGTTCGCCTGTAACGGCATATTATTTAATCACGAATCACCCCGCCGGGGCGAAACATTTGTAACGCGAAAAGTCACGCGCGCCGCCACGCGCATCAAGCTGGGGTTGCAGGATGCGTTGTACATGGGAAATCTGGACGCCAAGCGGGACTGGGGCTTTGCCGGAGATTATGTTGAAGCGATGTGGCTGATGCTTCAGCAGGAAAAGCCGGATGATTATGTTATTTCCACCGGAGAAACCTACAGCGTGCGGGAATGGGTTGAATTGTGCTTTAAGCAAGTGGGTCTGGATTGGAAACAATATGTAAAATTGGATGAGCGCTATTTGCGCCCCGCCGAGGTTGATTTGCTGCTGGGTGACAGTTCAAAAGCCCAAAAGGTGCTGGGCTGGAAACCCAAGGTAAATCTGGAGGCGCTGGCAAAAATGATGATGGATCACGACATGCGCCTGGCTGAACAGGAGAAACTCATTTTGCAGCACAATGGCAAGCCCCGGGCCTGACGCATACCGCGGTGACTGACGGCATTGAAAATATTTCGCGCTGCCATCAAGGGCAACGCCAGACGAGTATGAAAACAGATTCCTGATTGGTGCCAGGAGCCTGTCCTGAAGTCGAATGCGGCACTACGGGCAAAGGCCGGCATCTGTGTGAGGTTTGGCCGCACCGCCACGTGAAGCCACTGGCTGGCCGTGCGCGATCAATAAACACGGCACCATCGCCAAACCTGCTTGAATTGCAGCGCGGAGCCACCTAATATTGTGGTGGATATGGAAGGCGTGATTGGAGCCTGGCAAAGGCCACGGGATCAGTAGTGGGATTGCGGGCTGTCGCGACAGGATGGGCGGCAGAAATATTTTTTGGGACGGTGATGCGGTATGATGTGCAATCGATGCAATAAACCGGCGACGGTACACATCAAGGAAATAAGCAACGGATCCATTGTTGCACTTGATTTGTGCGAACAGTGCGCCGTGGCTGCGGGATACAGCCCGCAGGAACATCTGCCGTTAAATGAGATACTCAATGAATTTGTGGCGGCCAGCAGTCAATTGGTGCTGGGCAATTCTCCGCATTGTACGGATTGCGGCATGAGTTGGCAGGAATTCAAAGATACCGGGCTACTGGGGTGCGAGAAGGATTACGACATTTTCGTAAAGTTACTTAGCGCTGTAATTGAAAAAGCCCAGCAGGGTGCCAAACACCATACGGGAAAAACACCGCCGCGACGCGGCAGTAGTCCGATAAAACAGCCGGATGAACCCGATGCCGTTCAACTGCGGCGTACAGAGTTGAAACGTCTGCAAAGCGAACTGGCAAAGGCAGTAAAGACTGAATCCTATGAAAAAGCCGCAAAACTGCGGGACCAGATTAAAACTCTGGAAAATTCAGTTTGATGTATAGTGACGCGTATTATGGCGGCGGCGGGACGCCGGAGAAATAAAATTCAGGCGGTATAAGTGATGATTTTTGATGATTTGGCTAAACAACCCGGTGAGTGGCTTAGCGCCAAAGGACCGCATAACGATATTGTCATCAGTTCGCGGGTGCGTTTGGCACGTAACCTGGCAGCGTTTCCATTTATGAGCAAGGCCAATCGTTCCCAGCGCATGCAACTGCATCGTTTATGCCGCGAGCGGCTGACCGCGTTGCCGGGGCTGTCGAATCTGCAATATATAGAAGTTGATAAAACCGAGGATACCGACCGGCAGATGCTGGTGGAGCGGCATTTAATCAGCAAGCAGTTGGCGTCGGGGGAGGGAAGCCGGGGGGTGGCGATTACGGCTGATGAGTCTTTGAGCGTGATGGTCAATGAGGAGGATCATCTGCGACTGCAGGTGATGCGATCAGGCGTTCAATTACGGGAATGCTGGCGCGAAGCGGATCGACTGGACGACCTGTTGCAGGAGCAGCTTGATTATGCGTTTCATGAACGCTGGGGATATCTCACGGCGTGTCCGACCAACGTCGGAACCGGCTTGCGAGTTTCCGTGATGATGCACTTGCCGGCATTGAAACTCACAGGTGAAATTGAAAAAATATTTCAGGCCGCACGGGATATGCATTTGGCCATCCGCGGCCTGTTTGGCGAAGGCACGGAAGCGGTGGGAGATTTCTATCAGATCAGTAATCAGACCACGTTAGGGCGTTCCGAAGAGGAAATCCTTTCCGAATTCAGTGATTCGGTCATTCCACGGATCATTGAAGCGGAAATGACGGCCCGGGCAATTCTGGAGCATGAACGTCCTCTGGTGGTGGACGATAAAATCGGCCGGGGCATTGGCATGTTACGCCATGCCCGCTTGCTGACCACCGAAGAGGCTCTCTATTTTTTATCGCATCTGCGCATGGGAGTGGCGATGAAACGCGTTGCGGGCCTGGACATTGACGCGATTAACAAGATATTTTTAACCGTGCAGCCGGCGCATTTGCAGCGTTTGCTTGGCAAACGCCTTGAGGGGGAAGCCCGCAAGGCGGCCCGAGCGGATTTTGTTCGGCAGATTCTTCAGCCGACTGGCAAATAAGTGCTGAAAACAAACAATTTGCAGGGCACCTGCCGCCAATAATGCCGGTCGGGAACATACTCTGCGGTTTATTGATACTTTTTAACCGGGATGGCCGATAAAGTAAGCAGGAATTTCTGCGGGCGGTCCGCAGGCTTGACAGAAGACCCAAAGCGCTTGAACATTCACAGTTAAGCGGGTTTCCGGAGTTGAAGCTTGGTGCCGAAAAAATAGAAATCCGACCGCCGGACTTGTGAATATTTGGATTTCGGCACATACTTTAACAACATGGTTGGCTGATTGAATGCGAAATCTCGCATTGAATCTTCAACAGTATGGCATGATAGATTTGTTTTTCTGACTCGGAGAGTTGGCGCATGACATTGAACATCGCGGATCGTAACAGTTCTGATTCTTTGAACAATGTTTCGTGCGGCGCATCCCGCCGGACGAATGGCAACTGCGGTACACGCGGCAAGCGAATCGGAAAAGGTTGGATCAAAGTCGGCCTCATGGCCGGGCTACTGGTGGGACTTGGCGGTTGCCAGACGACCAGTCCGCTGGACTATCTGAATTTAGGAAATTCATTTTTAAATCCCGCCGAAGTTGGGCGCTTTGATAAAGATCATCCATTCGGGCGGGTGCAACCTGTCACATGGCCGATCCTGGATTCGCTGGCGGTCAATGACCCGCCTGCTGGTGCTTGGGCTAATTCCACACCGCCAACACCCGCTGATTTGCTGCCGGTGCATAAACCGTATGTTTTGGGTGCCGGGGACGTATTAAGTATTTCGGTGTTTGAGCTCGTTGTCCCCGGGCAGGAATCCGTACAGACCCGACAAATTAACACGCAGGGCAACATCACCTTAGATTTTGTCGGCGAAATTCATGCCGCCGGCATGACCACCCGGCAACTTCGCCGGGAAATCGTCCACAAGTTAATTCAAAGCGGGCAGATGGCCGCGCCCGGACCGCACCAACCCGGACCGCAGGTGAATGTGGACCTGACGGAAGCCCGGCGTCGTGTATTTTCAGTCATCGGTGCGGCCAATCACCCCGGAACCTACAATATTATGTCGCCGGATTTCCGGCTGCTTGATGCCCTGGCGCTGGCCGGCGATGTGCCGCAGACACCGGGCATGGATTACCTGTATGTCATTCGCCGGGTTGAAAAAGAAACCCCAAAAACCGCGGCCACAACGTCAAGTAGCGCCCAAAGCGGCGGCCAAACCAACATGCTTAATCAGATTGCCAATCAATTACAAAGTGGAAAGAAAACCGCGAATCATAACAATGCCTCGGAAAATGCTTTGATGAATCAAGCGGTGGAGCAAACTGGCGGAACCACCAGCGGGCGGTTTGTGTATGTCAATGGGCAATGGGTCCGCATCGGCGGAACCGGCGCAACAACCAAAGCGCCATCCTACAATTTTAACGCCCATAAAAAATCCGCTTCTTCCGGTTACGCGGGAGAAGTGATTATTCGCATTAATCTCAAGAAATTAATGGCTGGAGACCCGCGCTACAATATTGTTGTGCACTCTGGCGATGTTATTAATGTTCCTCCTTTGAAGCCTTCGGTTTATTTTGTCATGGGGAATGTCGGGCGCCCCGGTGTGTATTCCATGACTGGCCAAAAATTGACACTGGAACAGGCGGTCGCAGCGGCGGGCAACTTCGGCCCGCTGGCGATTCCCCGACGTTGCGAACTGATTCGCAGAATCGGGCATAATCAGGAAACAACCATTCAGGTCAATATGCAGGCGATATTCAGCGGGCAAGAGCCGGATATTTTCCTTAAACCGTATGATACGTTGAATGTCGGCACCGACTTTTTTGCCGCACCATTGGCGATTATTCGTAACGGCCTATCTGCCAGTTACGGCTTCGGCTTTACCTATGATCGGAACTACTACATCCAGCCGACAATTATCCAGTAGTTTCCTGGAATCGCCCGGCGCGGCATTGCTGATAGCACGGTACATTTGGCCGAGGAAGGCTGCTCGCTGGGTGTTATTTTGAAAAGCATTGGACACCGGCGGCATCAAGTTTATACGGATTGCACGCGGAGCATGACTCATGCCGGCTTCACAAACGTCCAGCGCCTCACCCGATCGCGGGTCAGCCCCGCCCCCCACGCCGCTGCGCTACGATTATGTCGCATCCCTGCGAACGGAAAAAACGCCGGAACGCGAATTGCCGGGGTATGTTCTGGCGATCATTGCCGTTCTTGCGGTTTTTTTCTATTTGCTGTATCGCATTAATTTTGAACAACTGGTGCATGTATGGAGCACCAATCCGAATTTCAGCCAGGGGTTTCTGATTCCGGTTATCAGTGCGATGTTTATCTATTTGCGATGGAACACCCTGCGGAATTTGCCGATTCAACCGGCCTATATTGGATTGGCGATGCTGGCATTCGGGGTTTTTGGGCAGGTGCTGTTTCGGATTACCGGACAAGAGCAATTCTCCGATTTGAGCATGCTGGTGGTGCTGTTTGGATTGGGTTTGTGGCTGCTGGGCTGGCAGCAGATGAAAATCCTATGGCTGCCGATCTGTTATCTGCTGTTTATGATTAATCCACCCCAGGCGTTGTATGTCAAACTCACCACACCGCTGCAATCGATTGCCGCCTCCGGCGGAGCCCACATGCTTCTGCTTTTCGGCATTCATGCGTATCGGGAGGCCACGCAGATTCACCTGCAGGTGGGGGATAAATGGCCCTCGCTGAATGTCGCGCAGGCCTGCAGCGGCATACGGATGTTGACGGCATTTTTCGCGTTGGCGGTGGCGTTGGCTTATTCCACCAATCGGCCCATGTGGCAAAAATTCACGCTTTCATTATGCGCTTTGCCCATTGCCATATTTGTTAATGCCCTGCGCGTGACGCTCTCGGGCGTTCTGTTTGCGTATGCCGGACCAGAATGGGCGCGCGGCAGCACGCACGCAAGTCTTGGCCTGCTGATGCTGATTCCCGCCGGGCTGTTGCAGTTGGGTGCCGCGAAGTTAATTGATTTATTTGAAGCGCATCTTTTTGTGGATGACACCGCACAACTGGGGCATCCCGCACAGGAGGCTGGCGCATGAGCAATGGCACACCATCCACTAAAAAACTTTATCCGCCGCTGGTCGCGATAGGGGTTCTTGTTGCCGGGCTGGTATCACTATCGGTGGCTTCCCATGCCTTTAACGTGGTGTTGCAGAAGCTCCATACTCCCCTGCAGGCACCTTTACGGAGTTTGCCAAAAAAGCTTGGGCAATGGGTCATGCCCAAAGGGGCGGTGGATCAGCGACTTTCCGCGGAAGTCGTGCAGGTGCTCGGTACGCACCACTACCTGTTACGCCCCTATGTAAATACAAAAATGCCGCCCGGCTCGCCGGGATCTGAAGTGCGCGTCAATTTGAACTATTATCCTACAGATTTTGCTACGCCCCATGTTCCAAACGTCTGCTGGGCGGGCATCGGCATGAAGCGCATTCATGATACGTTCATCACCATCCATCATGTTCCACATGCCAATGGCACATATTCCAATCTGGAAATGCGATTTCTTTCGTTTTATGCTCCAAAAATGAGCGATTCCGGAATTCCTTTAAGTATGGATCAACACCGCGGACGATATATCAACGTGGCGTATGTATTTCAGGTGGACGGACGATATGCACCTAATCCCCAGCAGGTCAGCGAGCTATTCTGGCGGACGACCAGCAAATACGGTTATGATGCAAAAATTGAAGTCACCGCGGAGGGTCCGGGCGGCTTAACGACCAGGCCGCAGGCCAGGAAGGCGATTGCTTCGTTTATTCGAGCCTCATTGCCGGCCATTGAACGATTGCTGCCCAATTGGAAAAAACTCAATGCACCCACAACGCATCCCAGTAAAGCAAGCGCCGCTCTGCCCGCTCCAGCGGATGTCCAAAGTGAAAAAAACTGATTGGTGAAACCATAACTCTCGCAAGAGGTTTGAAGGAAACAGCATGGCTAAACGGGTTAATACAAGATTTTTAACAATACTGATTGTTGTTCTGATCGCCATATTCGGCGGCATCGCCGGGATTTATTACATTCTGATCAAAATTAACAACAACCCCACGCGACTGGTCGCGGAAGCTAAAGCGGCTCTGAAGAAAAATGACACCGAAATGGCGCGGCAGCTTTATCAGCAGGCGGCCGTGGTGGCATTGCGCGAGCATTTGCCGCAGGCGGCGGAAATTCTTGTCAAACTCGGCGATTTGAATTTTGAGACCACCGGCAAAAATATCCAGCGCTACCGGGCGGCTTTAAGTGACTGGCACGCTGCGATTCAACAGAATCCCAATTTGCTATCCGCGCGCAAAAAGCTTTTGAATGCCTTTTACCAGGATGCCATGCACTCCGGCAATGATTCAGCGCTCTGGCAGCAGATTGAACAGCAGGCAACGCATGTTATTAAACTGGATCCCAAAAACATCAACGCCTATATGGACCGCGCACAAGCCCGTTTGCGATCCGTTTCCGGCCTAGCCGCATTAACGGATCGGCGCTTTACCGCCGCCAAAGCTGATTTGCGCACGGCCTGTAAACTCCAGGAGGATAATATTCTTCCTCATGTGCTTCTGGCACAGGTCTATCTGCAACAGGCGGAGGCGGAACACGCGCAGAATCTGATCAACACTGCGACGATGAACAAACTTTTTGATAAAGGCATTGCGATTCTTCAGGCGTTTTCGGCCAAATATCCCCGCAATGTGGACGCTTTACTTTCACTGGCGGCAATATATCGCACGGTGCCGGGCCACATGGATGAGGCAAACAAGACACTGGCGGCGGCTGAAAAACTGGCTCCCAATAGCGCTAAAGTCCTGGAGGCCCGAGCGCAACAAATGCTCGCTTCCGGAGCCAGTCCGTTAAGCATCGCGGCAATCTTCAAAAAAGTTATTGCCGTTAGACCTGACAATATGAGCGCCTATGCGGCAGAAGGCGAATTTCTGCGCCGCGCCAACCAGCCTGAACAAGCCATTAAGTATTTGAAACTGGGTTTGACGCATCCGGCACCGGGCGGCGGCTTGACGCCGGAACTCAATCAGAGCGTGAGCCTGCGAATTAACCAGATGCTCATGGGGGCGTATCTGCAATTGGCGATGGAAGCACCGGGCGGGTCGGACGCCAGAAAAAATAATCTGTCGCGCGCCTCGGATACGCTGGCATGGGTAGCCCAGCGAATACCGCAATCCGCATGGGTGTATGTCGCCCGTGCCCGATTGCGGTTTGCCCAGGGACGCCTCAACGCCTCCCAACGGTGGATTGCCCAGGCGGACGCCATTCTTTCACCGGGAAATCCCCAGGATATGTCGCTTTGGCTGACGGAAAAACAGTTGCAAGCCCAGATTTATCAGATTCGCGGTCAGTCCGGCTCGGCGCTGGCCGTGTTCAACGAAATTCAAAAATACCTCCCCGGGCAACCCAGCGTAGCATTGGCCCGAGCGCAGTTGATGGTGCAACAGAACCCCAAACAGGCTTTGGCGGCGGCGCAGGCGGTGCTGAAAGGTGATCCTAAAAATCTCGCAGCCTTAAAAATTGAAGCCCTTTCTTTGGCGAATCTGAATCGCCGCAGTGAATTGCGCCGACTCCTGGCCCGCACTGATACGAATCAAAGCTTTGCGCTAGCGCAGTTGAAAGCTCGACTGGACTTGGCGGAAAACCGTTATGCACAAGCTCAAAAGACCATAGCTCCGTGGTTGAAGCAGTCTCCCGGCGATCCGCGCGTTGTTACCGTAGCCTACGCTGCGATGGCCGGCCTGCATCAGCGTGCTGCGGCGCAGGCGCTGATCAAAAACGCTTTGCGGATAGCGCCGACCAATCTGCAGTTTATTTTGATCAATGATCAGTTATCAAATCCAAAGTCGCCCATGCCAACCGTGGCCATGGGACCATTAACCAGCAACATCGCTCAAATATCAGTAGCCGGCGTTTCCGCCCAGCAGGCCCAGCTTGCCGCGATTGCCAAATTACCCGATCCACTGGAGCGGGGATTGCTCATGAGCCGGTTTTATCTCTCTTCCGGAGATAACGCCAAGGCCGCCGGCGTGCTGGTGCCATTGGCCAAAGCGCATCCGAATAACACACGCGTTCTAGAAGCGCAATTTCGCGTGGCGATCGCCCAGAAGAAATTTAAACTCGCCGGTCAACTGGCAAGACGCGGTGCCGATCTGAACGCCGACGGCTACCAGGGGGCCTTTTTGCGGGCGCAGTTGCAAATTGCCCAAGGGAACTCGGCCAGCGCTGCCAAAACACTTTCCGCCGTTTTGAAAAAACATCCGGATGATGCCAACATCAAAACATTTTATGGCATTGCCTTACTTTCCTCAGGGGATGTGCGCGATGGCGTAACCGCCTTGACCGGAGCTTTGCAGGCCAAGCCCGATGATCTTGATGCACTGACAGCCTTGGTGCAATATTATCTGCAATCCAATGCACCGGCGGATATCCAGCGCGCCAGGGATTTGGTAGATCAGGGCTTAGCCTATTATCCGCAAGATACCCAACTGGAAAACTGGCACTATCAATTTCTGGATTTGTACGGCAAACCGGGACCGGAAATCAAGCGGCGATTGGCCATCTACAAGCAAGATCCGGCAGATTTAAATAATATTGCACGATTGGGCCTGCTGTATGTGCGGGCAAAAGAACCATCGCGTGCGATCGCTTTGTTACTTAAAGCCCGTAAGAGTCAGCCGGATAATCTGCAACTGGCCAGAGAATTAGGCGAACTGTACGTTCTGGAAAAGAATACCGACGCCGCCCAGCAGGTTTTTGAATCTCTGGCGGAAAATTCCAACAAGTCCGTCGCATTTGCCGGCCGGCTGATGCTGGGAGATTTTTACCAGAATACCGGCAATCTGAATCAGGCCGTTCAAGTGTATAACGCGGCGCTTAAAGATCAGCCCAAAGGCCGCCATACCATTGAGCGCCGGTTAGGTGATATGTATTTTAATGCCGGCAAGTTTAAGCTGGCGTTAAAACAATATGCCGGCCTCTATGATTCCGTGCCGGACAATCGCACCATCACGCTGCGCTACGCGGAAACGCTGATACGGGCGGGCAATCCAGCCAAAGGCATCGCTCTATTGCAAAAGCGAATTCTCGCCAAAAATCCCGCGGACGAGGAAGCTTTAGTGTTGGAAGGCTTTGGCTATCTGCAATCGGGCCAGAAGAATAAAGCCAAAAAAGCATTAACGCAGGCGTTAACGCTTAATCCCCATGATCCGCATGCACTTTATGATATGGCCACGTTACTGCTTTCGCCGCCGAACCCGCAATATGCCCGGGCGATCACCGAATTGCAGTTGCTGACCAGCTCCGATACATCAGATATGGCGGCCGAACAATTACTGGCCCAGGCGTATGCCGACTCCGGACAATTTGCCGAGGCGGTTTATCAATACAACACTGTTCTGAAATCAGATCCCGCGGATCAGGCGGCCCGGCTGCAATTGGCCACACTGCTGTTTGATCTTTCACAGCGCTATCTGACACTGACACCGGCCGATATCAGCGATGCCGCCGCTTCATTGCGAACGCTGAAACCGCTGGATCGGCTTAATACACTGCTGACGCAGTCGCATCGGGCGTTTCCGGCAAGTCCGCAGTGGGTCATGCTCCGGGCGCGTTATGACCTTTTAACCGGGCATAAAAATAGCGCGGTGGCTACCGCGAAACGCGCTTTTCAGATGGCCAATCAGAGCACCGCCGCCGCGATCGTTTACGTGCAGGTGTTAGAGGCAGCGGGCGATCTGCATACCGCTATCAGCGTAGCCTCCAAATCCCTGGCGGTTTCACCCGGAGCGGTGGAACTGTATCTGGAACGCGCCAATGCCAATGCCAAACTTCAGGATTTCACAGCGTCGACGAAAGATTTTTCGCAGGCCTTGGAACGCACAGCAGGAAATCCGGCACAATTTTTCACCGTTCTTTCGGCCTATCAATCCGCCTTTAAGCCTGCCGGGAAACTGGACGCAATTATTAAATCCGTCGATGTTTTGCGATCCCATTCACATATAAACAGGCCCCTGCTGGATGCAGCGCAAGCTGTCGTACAGTTTGCCAATAAGCAAAATTCCGCGGCGTTGGCCTCGGCCAAAGCGGCTCTGGCCGCGAAGCCCGATGCGGTGACTCGCCATGCGGCGCTGGAAATTGCCGCATTTTCATGCTATCAACTCAAAGACTATGCCGCTTGCCGCGACTATTACCTGGATATTCTCAAAGCCAACGCAAATAATCCGGCAATTCTCAATAATCTGGCATATCTGCTGGCCGTTAAGCTCCACGAGCCGGCAAAGGCCCTGGCGTATGCCGAACGCTGCAACGCCCTGCTTATTCAGCAGGCTGGATCTGGCCGCTACGCCCCCAACGGCGACGTGCTGGACACACTGGGATGGATACGCTTTTTAAATGGTGATCTTAGCGGTGCTGCGGATGCATTGGATCATAGCTTGCGGTATAATCCGCCGGCAACAGCGTACTATCACTTGGCAAGGGTGCTGGTGGCCCAAAAAAATATGGCTCGTGCGGTGGAAATTCTCAAAACGGGAATTAAATTGGCCGAAAGTACGCACGACCCGATTCTGCCCCGAGCGCAGGAATTGCTGAAAAAAATCCAAGGCTGACTTGCCCGGTGGCCTGTCAAGCCCGCAAATTGGGAAGGATTAGTTTATGGGCCGTCATTTTTTTGCCAAGAGCCTCTTTTACGCTTGCCACAGGCGTAAAACCGGGTATAAAGATAGGTATAGAGCATCGACTCTGTTCTGTTGTATGTGAGTTTCGTCTTGAGCCTTTTAAAGGGATACCATGACGCAGTCAAACGCGCTTGCCTTGGCCGGATCAATGCCGGATCAAAACAGCCTGTCAACCGGCCCTAAGTTGGGTTATATCCTGCGCCGGTATAAGTGGCTGATCCTCATCGGTACCTTGCTGGGACTTGTTGTCGGAGCAGGTTTGTTCCTGGCATTCAGGCAATATGATCCGCGGTGGACCGCCTATTCAATTTTTGAAGTGCGGCCCAATTTGCCAAATCCCCTGAACTCCAGGCAAAACAATGTTTACGCCGTCGATGCCGGTGTCAGCCGATTTATCAACAGTCAGGTGGTACTGGTCCGCAGTCCGGATGTGCTGCAAACCGCGTTGCAGACCAATGCCTTTCAACAAAGCGCTAAAGTCCCTTCGGAAAAAAGCTCCTGGCTGATTGCCCATTCGTCAGATCCCCTGGATTATCTGCGGAAAGATCTGGTTGTCGCCCCCATCCCCCACACCAATTTGTTTGAGGTCAGCCTCTCCTGGCATCGGCCGCAGGAAACGGCCGATCTGGTCAATGCGGTAAGCACTGTTTATCTCAATTATGTGCGTAACCAGGAACGGTCGCAGCTTTCACGCGAAGCACAAAGCGTGGCCGCCGCGGAAGCCAACATGCAGGCCAAAGTTGAAGCTCTGCAGGCCCGCGTGGAAACCTTCCGCGTAGCGCATGATGTTCCCGGCCTCATTGAACAACATACTGTTTTGGCCAACACACTGGCCACGCTTAATACCTTTGAAATTCGCTCTGAAATTCGGTCGAAGGAAGCACAGGCGGCATACGCCCAAATTAAGTCGCAAGTCGCCAACAACACCTTGCAGCTTTCGCCGGAAATGCAGCAGGTTGTCGATAATGATCCAAATCTGCGCGAATTACAACTCAATCTTATAGACCTCAAACAATCCATTGTCGTTTCCAAGAAAACGCTGGGGGCCGGATATCGCGGCACAATCGCCTTGGAAATCCGCGAAGCCAGCCTGCAGCGACAAATCGACCAACTCAAACAAAAGCTCACAGTCCGCGCCAGACTGCAAATGCAGCAGGCCGCACAAACACGGATGCAGGCCGCAGAAGCGATGCTGGCTTCCACCCAACGTCGCGTACAGCAGGAACAACGCCTGGTGCATGACTTGGATGCCGCGGTGCAACAATACGACAGCCTTCTGGCCAATTTGAAAACGAATCAAACCTTGCTCAATCACCTCATTGATCGCAGCACCATGATGAATCTGCAACGCACGATTGATGAATCCAAGGTCCAACTGCGTAACTCGGCCATTGCCCCCAAGAAAATGTCCTTCCCCAAGATTTATCATTTTCTTATCGGCGGTCTGGTCTTTGGGCTGTTGCTGTCTTTTGGTTTGGCGTATCTGGTGGAAATTACCAACACCCGGGTTAACACCCCACGCGATGTCACCGGAGTCATGCGGCTACCCCTGTTGGGCTTTATCCCGGATCATGCCGATGACCCCCTGTTAAGCGGCAGTCCCATGATGAGCGTGCGCAACTCCCCGGCCTCCATGACCGCGGAGTCGTTTCGGCAAATTCGCGGGCGACTGGCGGCGTCCGCCTCAGATCGGCCCATCCAAACACTGCTGGTGGCGAGCTTCTCGCCGGGCGGCGGAGCCAGTACGGTGGCCAGCAATCTGGCAAACAGTATTGCGATCAGCGATATGAAAGTGCTTCTGGTGGACGCTAATTTCTACCGCCCCACCCTGCAAAGCGTTTATCCATTTGTGCCGGAAATTGGCTTAGCCGATGTTCTGGCGGGCCGCGCTATACTGGATCAAGCCATTGCGCAGTCGCCGGAAGTACCGGCCCTGCACGTCTTAGGGTGCGGATCACGGTCTAAACTACCGACGGAACTTACAGATCATCGCGCGTTCCCGGATGTTCTGGCGCAGATGAAAACCCAGTTTGATATGATCATTTTTGACGGCGCTCCCCTCACCTTTGTAGCCGATTCCATTAATCTTGCATCACGTGTCGATGGCGTGATCGCTGTACTGCGGGCCGGCATGATTACCCGCGGCACGGTCGGGCGTATCCGCGAACAACTGCGGCAAGTCCGGGCAAACCTTATCGGTATTGTCCTGAACGCGGCACAGACTTACAGTGCCGGCTACTTCCGGCAGAATTACCGTACATTCTTTGAATACGCGGGTTCCGCCACGCCCGCCGCTCGCCCGGCCGATAAGACACTGCCGGGGGCATAAGACACGGCGTGGCAATATTTCCCGGCGGGCGACAAAATCGCCGGCATTAATGCCGGCGCTAAGAGAATGGTGCGTCTTGGAAACCCGCCCCCCCAAGGGCCTGCCCGCATTTATTGCCGAGGGCATAAAACGCATAAAACTTATCCACGCTTGAACATAAAGCCCCTTGCCATGACAATGTATCAGACGTTGGGCTGGAACTCCTGACTTTTGCTTCCGTATTTGCGGCTGCAACTGGCGGGAACCGGTTGGAAAGGCCTGTCGCTTTTTTTACCGGAGTGCCGGCAGGGAGAACCAGCCACGCTGATGCGGAGTTTTTGCCGTGGCAGAAACCTATCCACCTTCCGGCTTGTCCTGTAATGTGCTGGTACTTAACCGCCTGTATATGGCCGTGCGCGTGGTGAATGCCCGCCGGGCCTTTACCCTGTTGTGTAAGAATATCGCGGAAGTCATTTCCGTTGAGAATGGCAACTATTTTTCCTACGACATAGAATCCTGGACGGAAATTTCCCAGCTTAAAGCGCAGTTTGAACGCGACAGCCATGACTTTGTCCGCACGGTGCGTTATGAGTTGGCTGTGCCGCGCATCATCCGTCTGCTGGGTTATGATCGCCTGCCCCGGCAGGACGTAAAACTTAACCGCCGCAATATTTACGCCCGCGACCACGGTGCCTGCCAGTATTGCCGTCGTAAATTTCCAACCAGTGAACTGTCGCTGGACCATGTGGTGCCGCGCGCGTTGGGCGGGAAAACCATCTGGGAGAATTTGGTATGCGCCTGTGTCTATTGCAACGCCCGCAAGGGCGGCCGCACGCCCCATCAGGCGGGCATGCACCTGCTTAAGCCACCGATTAAACCCCGGCGCAACCCGGTAATCAACGTCCGGCTGGAATCCGACAAATATGCCACATGGAAACATTTCCTCGACCACGCCTATTGGAGCGTGGAACTGAAATAACAGTGGATGACGGAATTTGCGGTTAAAGTACGCAAGCTGGAATAACCCATCAATGGTTCAATCTGGTAATAGAGGTTACAAAGTCCATGGATTTACCACGGGTAGGCCAATATCCGCGAAATCCGCCTCGTTGCGGGTGACAAGTGTAAGTCGATGAACGATGGCCGTGGCGGCGATCAACGCGTCCACCGTGGGCCTGGGCCGAATTGCGGCAAGCTGTCCCCATTCCACGGCGACGGCCTGAGAAATCGGTAAAATCCGGTTCGCATAATCAAGTCGGAGTCGATCCAACCAGCGATACAGACTTTGACCCGCAGTCGGGTCCTTTCGCCCCTTTATTGCCGCGCCCTTGGCGATCTCGCCAACCGTCAATACGCTAAGAAAACAAGATTCCGGATCGGCACTCTTAAGCCAGCCAATGGCCGGCGCGGAACCACCGCGCGCTTCGGAGATGATGTTGGTATCGATAAGATACATCAGAGCTCCACATCACGGGGAATATCGCGAACCCGGTCATTGATGCTGTTGACAACATCCTCCGGCCAAGGCTCACCCGACAATAAAAACTTGGTTAAGCCGCTTTTTTTGCTCACCAATGCCGTGTAATCTTTGTTTGACAGAACCACAACATTAGGTTTGCCATGGACGGTAACGGTTTGTGGCCCTTCGGTGCAGGCACGGCGTACCAATTCACTAAATTTCATTTTAGCATGCTGCAGTTGCCACTCCATAGCCTAACTCCTGTCTAGTGTGTCTAGTCAGAATTATAGCACTCAAATATAAATATTCAATCAGCCCAGGTTGATCTCGAGTCAGCGAACGTGCCCGCATAAACATTCAGGCCCCTTGGAGACTGATAATCGGCCTATTTTTATGCGGAAGCCGTCATGGCTGCTCCCGTCGCTGGACCATGTGGTGCCGCGCGCGTTGGGCGGGAAAACCATCTGGGAGAATTTGGTATGCGCCTGTGTCTATTGCAACGCCCGCAAGGGCGGCCGCACGCCGCATCAGGTGGGCATGCACCTGCTTAAGCCACCGATTAAACCCCGGCGCAACCCGGTGATCAACGTCCGGCTGGAATCCGACAAATATGCCACATGGAAACATTTCCTCGACCACGCCTATTGGAACGTGGAACTCAAATAGCTTCCACTAAAGAAGCGGCCACCGGGCGCACGAATCCGGAACTTGAAATCAGGAACCTGCAAGTCTTTGGAAGCGATGTCGCCGCTGTTTTACCGGACGGGGAAATCTTTTGGCCACAGCACGTCTGCCATTACTGCATATTTTGAATTTACGGACTCGCGGTGCTATTAACCGGAAGCTCCGGCTACGCCCATAAAACAGCGTGAGGCCTGGCATAAAGCCAGGCCTCACGCATAGCGGAATAGAGGATTTGCTATCCCAATTTGGGTTAGAACTTGAACTGGAACTGGATCTGGCCGATCCAATCATTAGAACCAGCAGTGGTTCCAAGGTTCGAGTTGGTGTACTGGGCATCCTGCACATAAGTGACCGCAGCCTGAATCTTGGCATTCTCGCCGAAGATATAATAATTCAAGCCACCGGTGGCTTCGTATTGATGCTGGCTGGTGCGGTTGTACATAAGCTCACCATATCGCCCGGCGATTTCCCATTTGTGCGGAACCAGAAAATAACCCGCTTCAACGTAATAACCGGTTTCAAACAAGGAGCTGTGCCCGGTGCCTATCAGGCTTGTTCCGGGAGCACCATCAATGTTCTGGGCATACAGGGCGCTATTGAACGCGAACCCACGGTATTTGGCATGCGCATCAACCGTGAAGCGCGTCAAATTTCCGTTTAAGGTTCCGATCCCGGCGGGAGCGGTCGTGCTGCCGGGGGTAAAGGACGCAAACGGATTCTGGGATTCATAACCGGCGGCTGCGCCGATCAACCAAGCCAAGTGCTTATGCCACTCAATATCCGGCGAATCGTTGAAATCGGAAATTCTGCCCGCTCCCGCAAAATTGATCCGGCCATAGACCGCCGGGCGATTTCCAAAGTGTCCACCCGGACCAACGTTGCCGTTGTCCTGTGAGGTCGAGCCATTGTTCAACTGAATCTCGTAGCTGAATGTATGGGGGACAAGCTGTCCTTCCAGATCAACCGCATCAGAACGAACCGGATCAAACGGAGCTTCAGCAACCGCGAAATCAGGGAATTCCGTTCCGGAGGAGAAATATTCCACATGGGTAAAGGGAACCAGCATGGAGCCTGCCCGCACGATAACCGCCGGGCTGAATTTATAGCCAGCCCAGGTATCAAGAATGGCAAAAGCGTTGTTGTTGCCGACGGTTGCGCCGGAGATTCCTGTTTGGAAATCACCGGAAATGCAATAGATAAAATTCTTGAACACATTGCCGGACAGTATCAGGCGTGCCCGGCGGAAATTAAATCCGCTGGTATTGTAATTGGTATTGGGTGCATGCCCTTCCGCGCCGGCATAACTGTACCGGAACTGCAGATAGCCGTTGATGGTCAAAGTGAACGCTTTATTTGGGGTGCGGATAAAAAAGCCGTTGTCGTAGCCGGCCTGGAGCTGATGATCCATGTACTGCGATTGGGATTTGGAATTGTTCAACACTTCCTGAACAATGGCCTTGACCTGCGCGGCGCTTTCAACGCTGTCGCTGGTCTTCTGTTCCTTAGCCTTCAAGGCCGCCACCTGAGCCTGCAGGGATTGTAACTCCGCCTGTACCTGCGCGGGCGTCATGGTGCTGGTGGTTGCCGGGGCGGTGCTGGTCGCCGCTCCCATGGCCGTGCCCGCCAGACTGGCTCCCGCCAAAAGCGCCGCCACACAGGCTCGCTTACTAAATTGATTCGATACTCTGCCGATCCATGCTTCCATAACCTGTTCTCCTTAAAAAGAGCCTCAAAACAAACGCGGCGGCGATTGGCGACTCCGCCGCGACACAACCACAAAGAGCCTGCATTATCCGGAGAATTGTTAGCAGTCCATGAAGATGGCGCTGAAGATTTGATAAACTATACGCACCGGGGCGGACCGGGGAAATATTTCCAATTCCCTAGCGCCGGCCATGCGCAATGTTAATATTCGGCACTGTCAATGATGAAAATGGCCGAAGACTGGTACGCCGATGAAGTGAATTATGAGCCAGACCAGAACCGCCGCAAAGGAAAAGAGTTCCACCATCGCCAGCACCCGGCATAACAGATTGGTCCACAATGCGACAAACGAATCGTCCGCATGTAACTCCGCATAGCGGTTAAATCCGTATATGCCCAACCCGCCGCTCAATGTCGCAATACCCGCCAACACCA
>DAHVEJ010000005.1:34385-54635 GCA_027313145.1 Phycisphaerales bacterium
CCAGGGCAGCCCCATTCATGGCGGTCCCTTGCAGGGGGTTTCCCGGAGGAAACAGAAATAGCGCCGCACCGATGAGAAAACTTAAGCAGGATATTCCAGCGGCGAAAGACGAAAAACGCCCCCATGTCCTGGCGGACCATTTACCCTCAATTTCCCGCGCTGGAATTGTTTCAGACATCGCGAATTCTCCGCCAGGAATTTGTCCGAGTTATGGCCGGACACATTTCCCGGAAAGACGCGTGGCCACTTCAGGCGTAGCCGCCGCCGCCTTTGGAACTGTATTTTTTCCGGCGTTCCGCCGCCACTTTGGCTTCATAGCCGCTGCGGCGGTGTGCCTCCAACGGATCGGCGGGCAAATGACGCGCTTTGCGCCAATCGGCAAGCAGCGGGCGAACATCGGTGAAAAACGCCTCGCGTAAAATATTTTCGCTTTGTACCAGATCTTCGCGGGCCTGGGATGCCGCCAGCGCCTTGCGATCCACCAGGCACGCTTTCATATAAAGCTGTTGAGCTATATCCACGGTTTGAATCATCGCTTCGATCTTGGGTTTGAGGTTGTGGCTCTGATCCACCATATACGCAATCGGCGGCAGCTCACCGGTTCGGAAACGATGGTTCTCGATTTCATGGAATATCCGAAAAATCTGATACGGATCAATGGAGCCCATGGTCAAATCATCATCGGCATATTTGCGATCATTAAAATGAAAGCCGCCCAGCAGATTTTCATCCAGCAGCCATGCCACAATCTGTTCAATGTTGGTGGATTGATAATGGTGGCCGGTATCAACCAGCACCTTGGCCCGCGGGCCGGCGGCACGGGCAAAATGGGCCGCCATTCCCCAGTCCGCGATATCTGTGGCATAAAATGCCGGCTCAAAGGGTTTGTATTCCACCAGCATGGTCATGTCATGAGGCATCTGCCCGTGAATTTGCTTGAGCACCTCAGACGCCCAATGTTTTCGCGCAATAATATCCGATTGACCCGGATAATTTATGCCGTCGGCAAACCAGAGCGACAGATATTGGCTTCCCACGGCCCGACCAATTTTCACGGAATCATGCAGATGCTCAGCGGCCGCGGCTCGGATGGACTCCGAGCGATTGGTAATACTCCCCCATTTGTATTCCTGATTTTGAAAGACGTTGGGATTGATGGATCCAATGGCCACCCCGTGCCGTGCCGCAAGAGCGGCCACTTCGCCGGGATCCTGATTTTTTTTAAAATCCCACAGCACATGCACCGCCACCGTCGGACATGAACCCATTAACTTGTGCACATGCCCGGCATCGGCAAGCTTTTCGTCGATATCCCCGGCGGCGGCATCCTGAAAAAACTTTCCAAACCGCGTACCGGTATCGGCAAAGCCCCATGATGGTAATTCAATTTTGAACGCATCCAACAAAGGATAAACAATATCAGATCTGTCCGTCACTTTTATCATCACTTCCTGAACCGCTGCCGCTCATCGCCGGTCCCATCCACCCGGGACAATTCAGCACACCATCATGGATGCTCACCGCCCCGCGGGCGGTTGGGAGAACATCGTAGCCGCGGTCACTTTAATAACGTGCACCACGACCCCCGTATTGCTGACCACTTCACCCTTTACGCCGATATACGACCCCAGTAATTTGGAGATGTCGATTTTTGACGAAGGCTCCAGATACGCCACGACGCGGCCGGTTGTGGGATCCATCAGCGCGTATTTTTTCAGAACGGTGCTGGTCTTGAGAATGCCGTAAGCGATATAAGGCGCTTTGGCCTCCGCTTGGGCAAGCTCCTTCTGCGACTGTTCCCATTGCTGCTGATACGGTGCCAATACCGCGGTTAATGGCTTTTGTTTTTGCGAAGCAGCCACAATTTCCTGAATGGCAATCTGCTTTTTGAGCAGTTTAATCCGCGCGTTGCTGCCATCAATGACGGAGTGCGGCAAATGCGGCTTTTTCATGAGATTCTCAAACCCTGTCAACAGTGGCTGCAATTGGCGTTGCATAATGGGCTTGTTAAATTGCGCCTGCATCTGACGGGTCAAATGGCTATATGTGCTGAAAGCATCGGCACTGAATTTGACGGGTGCCGGCAGTCCCCCGGGCATGGTAACCGCGTTGGTTGGTGTCGCCGGAGATGTCGCTGCGGGCGTATTGTTCGCTGCGGCCGGCATGGTGGGTGAAACTGGAGCCGGCACAACCCCGCCGGTCGTGCCGGAATTTGCGGCAATCGGCGGAACCGGAGCCGACAAACCGGCACCCGCGGTATTGACTGATGTCGTGGCGGCAGGGACGCCGGCCCCCGCACTTGGCGTAGCGGTAGAGGCAATGGCCGCCGGGGTCGATCCAGTCGGCAAGCCCGCCCCTTTGAAACCTGCCGGCATGGTCAGTTGGGGCGTCACATACGTACTGCCGGCCGGTGCCGGCGATACAAACCTCGCTAAAACGTAGAATCCCGTTCCCTTGGGGGCACGAATAATATCATACTTTGGCGTCTGCCCCGTAACCGAAACAGTCGAACCCGTGTTCAAGAGATCTACTACCGCGTAATTGCTGGCCGGAGTTAACGCACTGGCCGCCCGCACATTGACAAAACTGCCGGTTACGGTGCCTGTAGAGCCGTCGGCACCAAGTTTCACGAATTGCCGGGCAATATAGCAGCGTGCTCCAGCCGGTGCCGCGAACCGGTACCAGCCGTTGCGTTCACCGGTAACTTTTATCAAATCACCGCGCGCCAGTTGACCGATGGCATAATAAGATAATCCCGGCCCGCTGCGGATATTCACATGGGTGGCGTTAATCTGACCCACAAATTGCGTAACACTGATTTTTGATTTTTTCGCCGTCTTTTTGACCTTGCCAGTGGTGGCTGGCCCAGATGGCGGAACTGGCACGGGCACCGTCACGGCAGGTGCGCTCGCCGGTGCGGTCGCCGGCGCACTGGCCGGTGCGGAAGTGGGTGCCGCTGCAGGTGCAGCAGTCACCGGGACCGTTGCCGCAGCGGTTCCAGATGCTGTTGTGGTTGGGGTGCCAGGCTGCGCGGCAGCGCAAATGGCCGTCGCAAATGCCATGGCAAACGCGAAACCTGTCGACATAACAATCCCTGTTCGTGTATGGTTAATTACGCGTGGGAACATAAGATGACCTCCTACAGTCCTTTGTGAGGCTCAATATACAGAGTCCCTAACTCCCTTGAAACTATCATCCACAAGCCTAATCGTCAAGGCTTGACGATTTGGCCTGGCGATTTGCCTCATGCTTATTTTATGCAGTCCGTGGCCGCACCGTGTATAGTAGGCTTGTGGCAGGAGCCAGTCCAGGTAATGGCCGGGATTGCGATTACTCGGACAGGCCCTGGAACCCTGTAGCTGCGGGAAGATGCAGCAGAATCTGTAACCGCGGAGTAAAAACATGCATCGCGTAACAATTTACATAAAACCCGATTGCCCAATCTGCGATAACGCCTGCAAGGCCATCGAATTATCCCTGCCCAAATCCGTTCCCGTGGTGATGGAAAAAATCGACATCACCGGTAGCGCCGAACTGCTTGAGAAATATGCCAAAGCGGTGCCGGTGGTGCTGGTGGATGGGCAGGAACGATTCCGCGGTCAGGTGAATCCCGAGAAATTGGGAACCTTATTTTACAATGAACCGGGCAATCGCCTGGCGGGAATAGAATAAACCAACCTCCGACCGAACAGGAGAACGCTGGCATGGATCCGGTCAATACTATTTTTATCCGCGTGCGCTACGTGGAGTGTGATCCCATGGGGTACCTGCACCATTCTAATTATTTGCCCTATTTTGAAATGGGCCGGACCGAATTATTACGCCAGATGGGCGTTACGTATCGCGACCTGGAAGATCGCGGATTTATTTTTGTCGTGGCCCGTATCAGTGTGAATTTCAAACGCCCCATCCGCTATGACGATCAATTGGAATTGGTCACCCGCATCCAGCGGCAAACCCGTGCCCGCATTGATCATGTATATGAACTTTACAACCAGCAGTCACGCCTGCTGCTGACCACCGCGGAAAGCACCATCGCCTGCGTAAACCGCAAGGGCGAACCCACGGCCATTCCTGAGGATCTCGCCGCCTTGCGCCCGGATTAGACTAGGCCCCGGCATAGGAGCCTTTCCCAGTAAACTGCTGCGCGGGCAACGGTAGTTATATGTACCGCAGGCGTCCCGCCTGCTTTTGTCGTTTTTCCGATGCAGGCAGGATGCCTGCGTTACAATGGATTTCACGCCATGGCTGATACCACAATAACCCACGATGTTATTATTCTCGGTGCCGGCGCTGCGGGCATGATGGCCGCAATTTCCTGCGGCGAAGAAGCTCTGGCCCGCGGACAAGCCATACCGCGGATCGCCATTCTGGAAAAAAATCCACAGCCGGGAATCAAGGTATTGGTTTGCGGCGGCGGACGTTGTAATTTAACCAATGCGGGTGATATTGATTTTCTCATCGCGCAGTTTGGCCGCAACGGCCGATTTCTCACGCCGGCTCTGCGCACGCTGGATAACACTGGTCTGCGTAACTGGTTTGCGCAGCGCGGGGTCCCCACGCATGAAGAACATGACGGCAAAATATATCCCGATTCCAATAAAGCCAGTTCTGTAGTCAATGCCATGGTTCAGCGAATGCGGGAACTGCCGGTGCACATCTCCGCACAATGCGCCGCGCAAAGCGTCACCTGGAATCCATCGACCAACATGTTTCACGTCACGACGGCGACGGGCCAAATATTTCATAGCCGCTTTCTGCTTATTGCCGTTGGCGGGCAAAGTTACACCCGCATGGGCACCACCGGCGATGGATATACTTTTGCCCAGGCTCTGGGCCACGCAATTATCACCCCCCGCCCGGCCATTGTGCCGCTGTTGTGCAAACAAGCCTGGATCAGCGAACTAAAGGGCCTGGCGGTAGAAGATGTAACCATACGCATTGAAGCACCCGGCCCGTTGCCGCGATTGGCCACCGGTAAACCGCAACCCAGCACCAATGACATGATGTTCACGCACTTTGGATTATCCGGACCGGCGGTGCTGAATATTTCTGAAATTGTCGCCGAGCTGCTGGAAAAATTTCCTGAAATAACATTGCGCGCGGATTTTGTCCGCCGCATCAACCATGAAGAATTGGGCCGTTTGTTCCGACAATGGCATACGGCCGAAGGCAGGAAACTGGTGCGCTCCAAACTGGCGGAACTGATCCCGCACCGCTTGGCGGATATGTTCTGTCGCTTAAGTGACATTGATTCGCAGCAGGTCTGCGCCAACCTGACAGGCCGACAAATGCAGGAACTTGCCGAGCACCTTAAAGCCACAGCCTTTACCATTTACGCGACGCGCGGCTTTAAGGAAGCCATGGTCACCGCCGGTGGCGTGCGCCTGGATGAAATCAACCCCAACACCATGCAATCCCGCATAAATCCCCGGCTATTCCTGGCTGGCGAAGTACTGGACCTCACCGGCCCCAGCGGCGGCTACAACCTGCAACTCGCCTTTTCCACCGGCTACCTCGCCGGCGTGAGCATCGCCCACCAGCTACACGAAAATGCTTAAGGTAATTCCTGGGAGCGCAGATAGACTCTCCCTGCAAAAACATTTGGAACGGGAGACTCAGGCCGCCGGGCGACTTTCCGACCTTTTACGGCGCTTCAGCGCCAGCCCCGCAAATCCCAACGCGAACAGCGCCAGTGCCGTCGGCTCGGGTACCGCGGTGACCAGAATTTCACCGGCATGGCTGTAATCCAGAACGTAACCGGGAGTTACATCGGTGAATGTCCCGGTTAATGTGCCGGTGTAATTGATGATGTCGTACGGCGCAGTGAAACTCGTTCCGGCAAGCTGTGACAGTGAGATAATTGAACCGGGGTCCAGCGTTAAGCCGCCGCTGACAGCCAGCAAACCGCTAGCACCTGCGGCACCAAGCTGAACATCAAAGGTGCTGCCGGAAGCGAGTTCAAGGCTGCCGAGGTAGGCGCTTCCGGGACTTGTCTCTGTCGCAATTTCTCCACCCGATAATGCACGGAGGGTTCCATTGTTTGCCCAAGGGTGGTTAACGGTTGAAACAGGTAATATCGCCGTGTCACCCGTGTACGCCGCGATGACTCCGTAGTTCGAAGTGACGGACAGGTTGAACGTCTCACCAGTAACCCCCGGCGAGCCGGCGTTGATGGTGCCATCATTTATCACCGTCCCCCCAGTAATTGAATTTTTCCCGCCCGACCCGGCCAAACCATTGATTACTGCCGTGCTGGTAAGCGCGAGAGTCCCCGTACCCCCGCTGACAACCCATGAGTTATCGCCCATGAGATTGACGGTGCCGTCGAAGCTGTCCTTCGCGGCGGTGCTGAACTCGTCAAAATACACCCCCACGCCCACGTTGACCGAATGGCCGTCTGCCTCCAGGCCGGGCTGGCCGGTTGTTAAATCGTTGGTAACGGCGATGCGGCCCTGCACGGTGAGGTCCGAGCGCAAACTAACATTCTGCAAATAGAGAAGGCCGGACGCTGACACTTGCAGATAGCCGCTCTGAACGGCCAGCGTTCCTCCCTCAATCACCGGCCCAGTCTGGGCAACTCCCGTTATTGCGTTCCACATGCCGCTGGCCGGACCGAAAATCAGGTTATTGCCAGTGTTAATCAGGGTACCTGAAAAATTAACGGTTGCACCGTTGGGATTAAATACACCATTGGCACCCGAACTCGCCAGGCCCACATCTGCGGCATGGAACGTGCCGCCCAAATCAATCGTCGCACCAGTCGCGGCTTGGATCGTGCCTGTATTGGACCAATTGCCACTGATCTCAAGGGAGTCCTTCGGCCCAACTTCGATCACGTTGGAATTGGACCAATCCCCCGCCAACCATACGGAGGCACCGGAGAACGCCACGGGACCTGACGCGTTCTCTGTGGTGACGGTGCCGGAATTAGTCCAGTGCGTAACCAGCGGGTTGGTCGCTGATGCGTTCTGGCCGAGAAACAGGTTGTTGCTGCTGTACACGGCTATTGTTCCGCTGTTGTTGAAATTCGGTGCCGCAAGATCAGCGACCACACCGCTTACGGTCGACGAGCCGACAGTGATATTACCGGCATTCGTCGTCGTGGTGATCTGGCCGCCGCCGCTGTTTACACTGCCGCTCCCGCCAGCGGCGGCGGAACCATAAAGGATAAAATCGTTGGTCGAAATGTCGATGCTACCGTTGTTCGTCCAGGAACCGTTAAAATCAAGTGTAGCTCCGCCGCCACTGGTTAACCCCCCAGCGTTACTCGTTCGAATTGTGCCGTTATTGACCCAATTTGATGCGGTAATATCCAGCGCATTACCGCTGTATACCGTAATTGTGCCGGCATTCGTGAAGGAGGAAACCGCGATGGTTTCCGTCGGACCGACCTGTACATTGATGTTGCCGTTGTTCACCAGCGTCTGGCCGGAGATCGTCGCGCCGTTGTTCTGGAGGTTGACAACGCCGTTCGCGCCGATGGTGAGTGTGCCGGCAATGTTGACGGCGGCACCGTCCCAAAGCACTAAAGTTCCATTGTCGATTACCTCACCCACCCCGGCCCCCGTGGTCGTGGTAGCATCCTGAAAGTTGACGGATGTGTTCCCAATTTGAAGAGTGCGTCCATTGAGCGCAACGCCCTGCGGACCGCCTGCGGAATTCAAGATATTCAACGTATCGCCGACCTGGCCGAGGTTTCCGCCGATGTCAAAGTTGCTGCCCAAGGTCACATTTTGAATCGTGCCGGTCTGGCCGCTCGGCACATACATTTCCCCCGATTCGGCCACTCCAGGCCCCGAAACAAGCGCAGCGTTGCTGAGCGTGCCGCCATAAAGCACCACCCCCCCGATCGCGCCGCTTACGGATAGCGTCCCGGACGCTCCGGCATTATCCGGCTGCGCGAGGTTCAATACGCCACCAGCTTCGATGGTAAGCGGCCGTTGCTGCGAGCCCAATGTCAGGCTATCCACATTCACACTGGTTTCCAATGAGACGGAACCGGAGGAGATGACCGCATCGTATACCGTATTTGCCGGTATGCTATTGTCCGGGAAGTTGGGGTTGCTGGACCAGTTGGCCGGAGTCGTCCAGCCGTTGGCTCCCCCTGCGCCAGTCCAATTGGCGGTAACTGTTGTGTATGTAGTGGACGCTGAAACCTGTAACGCAGGTACCAAAGTTAAACTAGCCACGGCGGCGCACGACAACAGCATGGTTCTGCGGAAAGAGATTTCTTTAAACATGATACAACTTCCAGGTCAAAATTACACGATCCAAAAACACTCAATATCAAGTAATCCGCGTTAAAGCCGCTTATTTCTTAATTTCACGCTGCGACACTTGGCTTCGCATTCTTCCGCTGGCGCAGCCCCAAGCCCGCCAACCCCACCGCAAAAATCGCCAGTGCCGCCGGTTCCGGCACGGCGGTGACGAGAATTTCGCCGGGGTGGCTGGTGTAGTCCAGAACGTAGCCGGGCGTTACATCGGTAAATGTCCCGGTTAATGTGCCGGTGTAATTGATGATGTCATACGGCGTGGCAGACGTGCTGCTGGCCAACTGAGAAAGCGACAGCGCCGAGCCGGAATCCAGTTGCAGATTGCCGTCAACGGACAGCAGGCCGCTGGCACCAGCGGAGCCGAGCTGCACACCAAACGTGCTGCCGGAGGAAAATTCAGCAGTGGTGGGAGTCGCGTAAGCAGGCATGATGCGGATGACGCCACCAACCAGTGCACGGAGCGTACCATTATTTGTGACAATACTGTTATTGGCTGTGAAAAAATCAAGCTGCGCCGTATCGCCTGTATAGACGGTAATGGTACCGTAGTTGTGTTCGAAAGCGATGGAAGGTACCACGCCGGAAACCGTTGGCGATCCTACGTTAACCGTACCGTAATTGGCATAAAAGCCCCCGATCGTGGGATTTCCATAAGCACCCTGAGCAGGTGCCAACACGTTGATCACTGCAGAGCTTGCTAGCGTAACGGCATAATCCCCGCCACTGTCCACGCTCGCAGCTTGTCCATAAATGTTGATCGTGCCCGCAAAGGCGTAGCCCGACGTGTAACTGCTAAATGTTACATCACCGGAATTCAGCTCAATGGTGTGGCCATTCGCCTGTAACCCGGTTACTCCGCCGTATGGTACGCCGCTCACAAACAGTTCGCGGGTAACCGTCAGGTCGGAGCCGAGGGTAACACCCTCCACATGGAAGTTACCATTAAAATACGGCGTTCCGTCGACTTGGTTCATCACGCTCAGCGTGCCTCCCTCGATAACACCTCCATCGGCATTCCACACGCCACTGGATGGGCCAAATACGAGATTGTTATTCGTGTTGATCAATGTGCCATTGAACACAACATTTGCGCCATTAGGACGGAACACCGAATTTGTTCCGGAACTGGCAAGACCGACATCCGAGGGGTGAAAGCTTCCGCCTAGATCAATTGTGTTACCCTGCCCGGCTGCAATGGTGCCAGTATTGGACCAGTTGCCGTAAAAGGTGAGTTGCGCTGTAGACGGAATTTCGCCAATACCGGAGGAATTAGCGTTGTCTGTCTGAATTGTTCCGGTGTTGGTCCATGTGACACTTGGCTCGACCTGGTCCAAGACGTATGACACGCTGGAATTTCCGAACTGCAAAATATTGCCGCTGTAAACGGTGATGTTGCCGCTGTTGCGGAAATAAGGCGTCATGATGGTCGCTGCCACGCCAGTAATGGAACTCGAACCCACATTGATGGAGCCCGTATTCGTTGGCCCCACCGCCTGGCCCCCGCCGTCGTTGATCGCCCCCGTTCCGCCGACGCTCGGAATCGAACCGTAGAAAATAAAATCGCCGCTGGCAATATTGATCGTGCCATTGTTGGTCCACGATCCGTTAAGATCAAGAGTTGCTCCGCCCGAATGGCTTGTACCGACGGCATTACTGGTCTGAATCAAACCGTTGTTCACCCAATTGGCTGATGCGATATTCAATGAACTTCCGCTATCCACTGTGATCACGCCTGTAGCGGCGTTGGTGAAGGAAGACGAATTAATAAACGCTTGGCCGTTTTGCACGGTAATGTTTCCACTGTTAGTGAAGGCATCGCCACTAATGCCCGCTTCGTTCGAGAAAGCTAAGGTCGCGTGCGATCCGAGGCCCAACAAGCCCGCTGCGTTAATCAAGCCACTGACATCCATCGTTCCGTTGTCGACGACGTCCCCGCCCCCGGTCGGACTCGCATACTGAAAATCAGCGGTAATGTTCTGGAGTTGAAGGGTATATCCATTAAGGTTGATTGCGCTACCCACGCTCAGCGTGCTGCCAAACAATGGATCGCTCCCTTGAACGGCAAAGTCTGAGCCAAGCGTAATGTTTTGCACTGTGCCACCGTTTTGCACCAATATGCTTCCTTCCGCCGCGGAACCGGCAGGCGAGACGAGCGTAGCATCAGCCAACGTCCCCCCAGCAAGCAGGATTCCAGCAGGCCCCGCCGACAGCGTTCCGCTAATGCCGCCATTATCTGGCTGCGACAGGTTCAGAATGCCGCCCGCACCGATAGTCAATATTTGGTCCGCCGCCCCCAACGTCAGATTATCCACATTCACGCTGTTGTCCAAGTAAACACCGCCGGAGGCTATGGTGGCGTTATAAACAGTATCGGATGGCGTACCATTATCGGCGTAATTCGGATTTGACGACCAATCCGCACCGTCGGTCCAGTCGCCACCGCCGCCCGTCCAAGTTGCGTTAACTGTGGTGTACGTGGCAGATGCAGATACCGACATCGCAGGCAATGCCATCAGGCACGCCGCGGCGCAGGACGTTAATACAGTCCCCCGGACAGAAGCTCTCGCAGGCATAGCTAACTCCCTTCATAAATTCTGGACAAAGAATGATGGAATCAGTATGCATCCAATTTTGCAGATGGTCAAGGATAATATCGAATGTGGGGCGCTAAATTGCCCCGGGCGGCTCTGGGGGCGTCCCGATTAAGTATCGGGATCCCCACCTGCTTTTATAAAAAAAAGCAGTATTTCCCTGGCGATGATTGGATCATAATTTTGCGGAGTTTTCAAGCTCGCTCGGAAAAATTGCCACGCCCAATGTGTGTCGGATAGATTTGCGATCGTCCTATAACAGGGTTCGCCTTGTTTTGTGCCGACCCCGTGGCAGACGGGTGAAAACACTTTGATTAGATCTGTCAATATTTGTACATATATTACGTATTGCCGTGTATAAAGCCTGTGGAGGCCTCCACAGACGCAAGCCCGTCGTTGATCCGCACCATCCCGCGAAATCCGCCGTCTTTTTATAGCCCTTATTCGATGCGGCCATGACACTTGATCTGGTAAGCACCATCGTTCCACTCTCAAGCCAGAGCCTTAGGATTTTATGAATCTGGAGAAAGACTATGCCGGCAAAAACATTTGGACCGGGAGAATCAGGCCGCCGGGCGATTTTCCGACCTTTTACGGCGCTTCAGCGACAATCCCGCGAATCCCAGCGCAAACAGCGCCAGTGCCGTCGGCTCGGGTACGGGGGTTAAGAGAAACGCTTCTGTGCCACCGCTTGGGTTGGTTCCGTACCCAACAATATCACCATCCGCATTGATTCCGCTGGCCACTGTCAGCGTCCAACCTGTGCCGGACGGTATCAGGGCATTTAGGTCCTGCATACCACCGCTGCTGGTCCAGATGAAGGCGTGCTGAGCCGAGCCAGCGGCGGAGACCATGGAGCCGCCGACGACCGCGCCGTGGTCATTTATGCCATACGCAGCGCTAAAAGAACCGCCGAGGGTGCCGAGGTCCTGCATCTGAGGGTTTCCCGCCGGTCCACCGGTTCCACCTTTGACCCACAGGAACGCATTGCTGTTCTGGTCAGTTGCGGTTGCCGCTTCTCCGACGACCTCGCCTGAAGTGTTAATACTGTATGCATAGCTGCTATCGCCGCCAAACGTTCCCAAATCCTGCATTCCGCCTGCGGAAGTCCAAAGAAACGCGTGGGGATAAGGCGAGGTCCCTGCGGGTGCCGCGCCCCCAACGACCTCCCCAACGCTGTTGATGGCCGTTCCGTAACTCCCACCTCCGCTACCGCCCAAACCCCCGAGATTTTGCATGCCTGCGCTTGCGGTCCAGAGAAACGCGTAAAAAAAGCCATGGATATTATTTGTTTCTGCGGCTCCCACCACTTGGCCGGAGTTGTTAATCCCAGCGGCCCAACTGTTTGTTCCGCCGAGTGTCCCCAAGTCTGTAACGCCACTGCTGGTCCAGAGCAGGGCTTGTATTAGGTTTCGCGCGATGTCAGACTGCCCTGCGATCTGCCCGGAGTCGTTGACGGCGGCGGCGAAGTAGCTACCTCCGCCCCCGGAGGTAGCAAGACTCCTAACAGCTCCGCCGTTGTAACTGGTAGCATATTGATAACCACTGGCCGAAACAGCGTCGCCGACCACTTCTCCGTTGATATTAATCCCGGTGGCGGAGCTTGCATCTCCAGGCGCAATAGTCAGACCGGTAAGGGTGTACGCCGGCGCGGCAGCGACCGCACTTGCTATTCCCAACGGCACAGCCGCCAAGGCGGTGCAAAATAAGACACTTTTATTAAATGATATTTTGCCGAACATGATTCCAGTTCCTTCTTAAACGACAACTGTTTAAAATGGCCGTGAGCGACAGATCACGGATGTTACGACGACTCCCGCTACGCACGTTTGCCCCAACGTGTGATGTCCCGTTAACGAGCGGGAAGGAGACACATCGAAAGCACACTATCCCGAAAGGCCAGCTTGGCGAGCTGTCGCTCGCCGGCGTCCCGGGCGCACGTCATCCTCATACCGGATGCGACGAATTTTTCCGGCGCTTCAGCGCCAATCCCGCAAATCCCAACGCAAACAGCGCCAGTGCCGTCGGCTCGGGTACCGCGGTGACCAGAATTTCACCGGCATGGCTGTAATCCAGAACGTAGCCGGGAGTTACATCGGTGAATGTCCCGGTTAATGTGCCGGTGTAATTGATGATGTCATAAGGCGTAGTGAAGGTGCTGCCGGCCAATTGTGATAGTGACAGCGCTGAGCCGGAATCCAGTTGCAGGTTGCCATCCACGCTCAGCAGGCCGCTGGCGCCATTCGAGCCAAGTTGGACATCAACTGCACTTCCGGAGGCGAGCACAGCACTGATTGGAGTGCTATTGCCGGTCATGTCGATGGTGCCGCCGACCATCGCCCGGAGAATACCGTTATTGACTGGAAAGTAAAGGGTTGCCGTATCGCCTGAATAAGCGGTAATCGACCCGTTGTTCTGGGAAAGGCCGATGTCGGCCCGTGCTCCGGAAATGGCGGAGGCCCCCACGTTAATCGCTCCGTTGCTGACCTCGAAACCCACCGCATTCGGGGAAGCTACAGCAGGGGCCAGCACATTAACGACCGCCGACTGTGTTAAATTTACAGCGGCCGAACCGCCTTGGACGGCGGTATATGGGGCGTACAGGCTAATCGCACCATCATAGTTGTAAACAGCACCCGTGCCCGCAGGAAGTCCATTAAAGGTCATCGAGCCACTCAGCAAATTTACCACATATCCGTTTGCAACAAGCCCTTCAATCCCGCTGGCGAGCGTATCAACGTTCAGGTTGCCGGTCACGGTTAGATTGGAGGCAAGCGTGACGTTTCGCAGCGTCCCCCCCACCCCCGCGAATTCAATGTTATAACTGCCGCTGCTGGCGGTCGGCACATTTATTTCGGCGTTTTCAAGAACACCGAGATTGCCGATGCCTATCTTCCCGGTGACGAGGCCCGGGGAGCCGCCATTGTCCGGCTGCGCGAGGTTTAGCGTTCCATTAATAGTCAATGCTCCTGTGGCAGTTACGCTATCGACATTGATATTCTCGCCCTGTGCAATGGATACGGTGGCGCCCGACCCGATGGTCGCGTCGTAGACGGTGTTGGCCGGCGCACCATTATTGGGAGCATACGGGGCGCTGGACCAACCGGAGGCACTGGTCCAGTCGCCGCTACCACTGGCCCAGTTCGCTGTAACGGTGGTATAGGTTGTTGACGCCGACGCCACATTTGGCAGCGCCGCCAGCCCGGCCACTGCGCACGACAGCAACATAGTTTCACGCAAAGTGATTTGGTTTAACATGATTTCACTCCCGGGTTAATGTTACACGATCGGAAAAAAACACAATCAGACAATCCCCATTAAAGCGACCTATTTCTTAACCTCACGCCGCGACGTTCCGCTTCGCATTCTTCCGCCGACACAGCCCCAATCCCGCCAACCCCGTCGCAAACAACGCCAAGGCCTTCGGCTCGGGTACGGGGGTTAAGAGAAATGCTTCCTTAACACCGCTTGGATTGGTTCCGTAACCGACAATATCACCATTTGCATTGATACCACTGGCCGTGGTCAGCGTCCAACCCGTTCCGGACGGAATCAGGGCATTAAGGTCCTGCATGCCTCCGCTTGCGGTCCAGATGAATGCGTGGGAAGCGGAGTTACCGGAGACCATGGAGGTGCCGACAACTTCGCCGCCGTCGTTTATGCCATACGCACCACTGAAAGAACCGCCGAGGGTGCCAAGGTCCTGCATTTGCGGGTTTCCCACCGGTCCACCTGTTCCACCTTTGACCCACAGGAACGCGTGCCCGTTGAGGCTGGTATTCGCCTCTCCGACGACCTCACCTGAAGTGTTGATGCTGTATGCATAGCTGCTGTCGCCGCCAAACGTGCCCAAATCCTGCATACCACCGGCAGCAGTCCAAAGAAATGCGTGAGGATAAGGCGAGGTGCCCGCAGGGGCAGCGCCCCCAACGACCGCTCCAGCGCTGTTGATGGCCGTTGCATAACTCCCACCACCGGTACCGCCCAGGCCCCCGAGGTTTTGCATGCCTGCGCTTGCGGTCCAGAGGAACGCGTAAAAAAAGCCGTTGATGTTATTTGTTTCCGCGGCTCCCACCACTTGGCCGGAGTTGTTAATTCCTGCAGCCCAACTGTTTGTTCCACCGAGTGTCCCCAAGTCTTTCACGCCGGTGCTGGTCCATAGCAGAGCTTGTATCAGGTTTCGCGCGATGTCAGACTGCCCTGCGATCTGCTCGGAGTCATTGACGGCGGCGGCCATGTAGCTACCTCCGCCCCCGGAGGTCGCAAGACTACTCATAGCTCCGCCGTTGGAAGTGGTAGCATATTGGTAACCGCTGGCCGACACCGCGTTACCAACCACTTCTCCGTTGGTGTTAATCCCACTGGCGTAGCTTGCATCTCCCGGCGCAATAGTCAGGCCGGTAAGGCTGTATGCCGGGGCGGCCCCGACCGCACCTGCCGTTCCCAGCGGTGCTGCCGCCAGGGCGGCGCAAAATAAAACACTTTTATTAAATGGTATTTTGCCGAGCATGATTCCAACTCCCTATTAAAAGATAGCTATTTATCATAGTTGACCAACAGATCACGGCTGGTACGACAACCCCCGCTACGCAAGTTTGGCCCCTACGCGCGGCCCCGTTAACGAGCGGGGCGGGCTTACATCGAAAGCATGCTCTCCCGAAAGGCCGGCTTGGCGAACCGTCGCTAACCTGTGCCCCCGGCGCACGTCATCCTCATACCGGATGCGACGAATTTTTCCGGCGCTTCAGCGCCAATCCCGCAAATCCCAACGCAAACAGCGCCAGTGCCGTCGGCTCGGGTACCGCGGTGACCAGAATTTCACCGGCATGGCTGTAATCCAGAACATAGCCGGGCGTTACATCGGTAAATGTTCCAGTTAGTGTTCCGGAGTAATCGATAATGTCATAGGGCGTAGTAAATGTGCTGCCAGCGAGTTGCGAAAGCGAAATAGCCGCTCCGGAATCAATGGCCAGGCCACCGTCAACCAAAAGCAGGCCGCTGGTACCCTTGGAGCCAAGTTGAACATCCAACGCGCTGCCGGAGGCAAATTCAGCGGAAATGGGACTGCTGTTGCCGGTCAGTTGGATCACGCCGCCAACCAGTGCCCGAAAGGTGCCATTGTTTACCGGCAAATAAAGCTCCGCAGTATCACCGGAATAAGCGGTAATCGAGCCGTAGTTCTGGCTCATGCCGATGATCGCCGTTGCGCTGGAGACTGTAAGTGACCCCGCGTTGATCGCTCCATAGTCGGCGCCGATATTGATGTAGTTTCCATCGACGCTGGCGGGCGCCAGGATGTTAATGACCGACGAGCTTGTAAAAGTGACGGCAGCCGATTGAGCCTGGACGTTGGCGTTCCCTCCGTAGACGTTGATGGTGCCATCAAAGCTGTAGCTGTGGTATGTGCCACTGGGCGAGCCATTAAAGGTCATTCCGCCGGACTGCGCCATAATGTTGATGGCGTGCCCATTTGACTCCAAACCGGCGACACCGTCTGCGATAGTCTCGACATTCAGGTTGCCGGTAACGGTCAAATCGGCACCGAGGGTGACGTTTTCCAGCGTGTACCTGCCCTGCAAATATGGGCTGCCATTGGTTTGGTTCTGCACGGCTAATACGCCGTTCTGGATTGTCGTTCCATTCAGGAGGCTGTTGACGGCTGTCCAAACGCCGCTGGAAGGCCCGAAGACCAGATCATTGTTCGTGTTGACCAGGGTTCCCCCAAAATCCACCACTGCACCGTTGGGATGAAACGCCGCATTTGTTCCCGAACTGGCCAGACCGACGTCAGAGGGATGGAAAGTTCCGCCCAACTCAATCGTATTGCCGGCTCCGGCGGCGATGGTTCCGGTATTGGACCAGTTGCCGTAAAAGTAGATCTGGGCGGTTGACGGAGACTCGCCGGCGCCCGTGAAGTTGGCGTTGTCCGTCTGGATCGTACCGCTGTTGCTCCAGGAAATAGCAGGCTCCGCAGCCGCGACGTAGGCCGCAGGCTGTCCGAACTGTAACACGTTTCCGTTGGAGACCGTGATGGTCCCGGTGTTGGAGAAGTTCGGAGTCGCAATCTCTGCGGCAACTCCCGCCACTGAATTTGAGCCTACGTTCATGGTACCGGCGTTGGTCGCCGTGATCACCTGCCCGCCGGACTTGCCGGTTGCCCCCGTTCCCGTCGGTGCGGCTGAATCAATGAGAAAATCAGAGGAGCCAATATTGACTGTGCCATTGTTGGTCCAAGAACCATCAATGGAGATTGATGCTCCGCCGGAATTGGTGATCCCCGCAGCGTTGCTGGTCTGAATGATTCCATCATTAACAAAGTGCGCCGAGTGAATCAACAGCGCGTTACCGCTGTGTACGGTAATCGTACCGGCGGCCTGATTGGTGAAATTCGTCGGATTGATGATCAGCGTGGGCAACGGGTAATAGGCTTGCGAAAAACTTTTCAGTTCGCTTTCGTTCCCCGGCCCCAGGACAATCGATCCGGCGTTGTTAATTGTGTCCCCCGTTAGATAGCTCGTCGAGGTGACTGAACTGCCCTGCGGCTGGAAGTTAATAACTGTTCCGGCACCAATGTTCAGAGTGTTCTGCGCATTAAATACGTACCCAGCCTGCAGGACGTTGATTGTGCCATTACTCAACAACTCCGGCACATCTGCACCCGCCGTCGTGGTTGCATCAGCAAATGTGATGTACCCGCCGGCACCGCCAATGAAGTTGAACGTGTGTCCATTAAGGTTTAACCCTTGGGCGTTGCCTGCTGAGTTTGACACTGCCGATTTGTAAACATTGCCACTTGTCAGATTGCTTCCAAGAGTCACATTCTGCAACGTCGCCTGCTGCAGGTAAATACTGTATCCGCTGCTGGAAGAGGAGGCATTTATCACCGCGTTTTCCAGCATCCCCCCATTGATCCCGACCACGCCGGTAAGCATTCCAGAAGCATTAGCATTGTCAGGTTGCTCCAGATTCAGCGTTCCCCGTATAACCAATGTGCTTGAACCTGAGAGGGTGACATTATCGACGCCAAAGCTTTCCCCGAAACTGATCAGCGAGCCTGCACCGTTTCCTATCGTCACGTCGTAAACTGCGTTCGCCGGCATGCCGTTGTTCGGCGCATGGTAAGGACCAGTGGACCAATTTAGTGCACCACCCCAGTCGCCATTCCCGCCTGTCCACGTTGCGTTAACAGTAGCGTATGTGGTAGATGCCGCTGCGGTATACACCGGCATCGCCATCAGGCACGCCGTGACGCAGGACGTTAATACAGTTCCTCGGACAGAAGCTCTCGCAGGCATGGCTAACTCCCTTCATAAATTGTGGACAATGGACGATAGAAGTAGCGTACATCCAATTTCGCAAAGGGTCAAGAACATTTTCGAGTGTGTGTCGTAAAAATTTGTGATGGTCCTATAACGGGAAAGAACCGCGGATTGCCCGGAAATCGGGCTGCGACCCGGTTAGAGCAGAGAATTTAGAGAGTTGAAAGTAGAGCAGATAAGGCTGGCACAAAAGCGTGGCTGTCGCCCAGACGAGAATGCAGCTCCTATCTATTTTCTATTCTCACGCCTTAAATTGCGCAGATTTGAGATTTCAAATTTGAGATTTTTGTGAAGCCCGGTATTTATCCGCGTCATCCGCGAAATCCGCGGTCTCTTTTCATTCAAGCTTCGGTGCAGCGATGGTAATTGATCCTGTACATACCATCGTTCCACTCCTCAGCCAGAGACTAACAATTGTATGAAGCCGGACATGGATCTCCCGGTAAAAATCACGTAGCCGGGCGATTCAGGCCGCCGGGCGACTTCCCGACCTTCTCCGGCGCTTCAGCGCCAGCCCCGCAAACGCCAACGCAAACAACGCCAGTGCTGTCGGCTCGGGTACCGCGGTGACCAGAATTTCACCGGCGTGGCTGTAGTTCAGAACATAGCCGGGCGTTACATCGGTAAATGTCCCGAACAATCTGCCGGTGTAGTTAACAATGTCATAGGGCGCGGTGAAGGTGCTGCCGGCGAGTTGTGATAGCGACAGTGCTGAGCCGAAGTTCAGTTCCAGATTGCCATCGACGCTCAGCAGGCCGCTGGTACCCTTGGAGCCAAGTTGAACATCCAACGCGCTGCCGGAGGCAAAAAGCATGGTGGTGTTGGTGGGGGAAGTTGTGGACACCGGGACGATATTTAATTGGCCGCCGCCGGCTATTTCCACATTTCCCGTGATGGGAAAAAAACCGACGGCTATTTTACTGGCCGTACCTGCGGCGACATCAAGGGTGTTTCCGCCTGGCGACTCCAAACTGCTGTCCACCGTCGCCCCAGTCAACAATAATGTAGTGCCGGCAGTGAGATATATAGTGTTGCCGGTAACGGTGGTGTTGGTCAGGGCCAACGTGCCGCCATTGGTGGCTTCGAGGGTCTGGTTGTTAACCACGGTGCCGCCGCTAATTTCCAGTATGCCGCCGGCGACATCGGCGTTGATAGTGCCGTAGTTGGTTAAGGTGCTGATGCCCTTCAGTGTGCCGGTCCCGGAAATGTTGCCTCCAACGGTCAGTGCGTAACCGTTTCCCTGAATGACACTGGCCCCGTTGAGTACTGTTTGGATGTCCAAACCTGCGCCACCCGCCAGCGCCAGCGTTGCCGGGCCAGTGCTGTCGCCCACATTGATCACGCCGCTGCCACCGCCGCTACCGATGAAACCTTCAATATTTAATGTCGCGGCAGCCGTAATGTTCATCGTGCTGATATTAAAGGTCCCAGTATTGGTACCAGCATTATTGATCAGGCTGGCGGCACCGGCAGCCACGGTAATCACGCTGCCGACGTTGGCATCTAGTGCTTACTTGCAATAAAAACGGATAGTATCTAGAATAGTGGGCATGGCAAGGAAAGCTAAACCAGTTGAATGCGGTGCCGAGGATAGGCAGTTTCTGGAACGTTTGTCACGCAGCCGTACGGAATCCCGACAGGTGGTTGAGCGTGCGCGCATGGTGCTGGGATGTGTGGCCGGTGTTGCGGTGCAGCAGACCGCACGAGAGTGTCGCACACGTCCGAACACGGTTATCAAGTGGCGTAATCGGTTTGTCCACCAGGGGCTTCCCGGATTGCAGGACAGCCCGCGCCCGGGTGCCAAGCGGAAGTACAACGAGGGTTTCCGAAATCGCGTCTTGGAGAAGCTGGAACAACCGCCGCCGCTGGGGCAGGCCACCTGGGATGGCCCGTCCTTGGCCAAGGAGATTGGTGGCTCTGTCCATGCGGTCTGGCGGGTATTGCGAAAAGAAGGGATTTGCCTGCAACGGCAACGTTCGTGGTGCGTCAGTACCGACCGGCAGTTTGCCGCCAAGGCGGCGGACATTGTGGCGTTGTATTTGGATCCTCCGCAAAACGCGATCG
>DAHVEJ010000060.1:0-7404 GCA_027313145.1 Phycisphaerales bacterium
CCGCCGACGCGGTTGCCATAAGTGCCGCTCCTTTAACAATGCCACCAACGTATCCGGACTGATCACCATCCCGTCTTTCGCCAACTTCTCGCACGCCAGAGTCGGACCAAAATCGGCGTACCGCTCCTGATGCCGCTTGACGATCCGCTCACGAAGGCCTTCTTCCAGCCGCCGATTGCTCGCTCTACCGCGCGACCGGTGCGTCAATCCCGCCGCGCCTTCAATACGATACCGCTTCCATAGGCGACGGGCCTGCCGCAGCGATAGGCTCATCAGCACCGCCGCAGAAACCACCGTCACCTCGTCCCGTTCAACCCGATGCATCGCATCCAGACGAACCCGTTCGTTAGCCGACATAAGTAAGTTTTCCATTCTGTCTGGTATACCCCAGACTCGAAGGTGACACTTCTATTTCGGCTAAGGGGTGACAATTCTACTTCGGTACAACAATGGTGCCTCGCGTCCACTTGAATCGCAACAGCTTATGCGGCAGAATGGGTTAGGTAATCAAGGCCCCGCGGCGAACAGCACATTCCTATCCGCCGGGCGCAGCCTGATTCGCACGCAGACGCTTTTTGACGGTAATTCGCGGATGTTCCAGATGATTGATGATGGCGGAGCAACGACCGACTACAGCTTTGACACCCTGGATCGGCAGGTGAGCATGGAATTTGCCGACGGGTCAACAAGAATTACCCCGCGCGATCTCGCATAGGATGTCATCACCTACACCGATGAAAACGGTTCGGTGTTCGCTAACACTTGGGATTGTATGGGCCGAAAGACGGATATAGCGATTGCCCCCGCCAGCGGAATAGGGAGCACCAGGTGGTGAAAGAATTAGGGTTAGAACATACAATACTTATACCGGCAATCGGCTTAAAGCGTGCATTTTCAGTTTGACGGGTTTGGAGAAACGTATGGCGACGTGTTCTGAAATTGTACGACCTAGGATTATGGGCGTGGTGAACGTCACGCCGGACAGTTTCAGTGATGGCGGCAGATTTTCCACGTCCGGTGGGATTGATCATCAAGCTTGTATTGAGCAGGGCCTTAGCATGTTGCAGCAGGGGGCGAGCATATTGGATATTGGCGGTGAGGCCTCGTCGTTTCATCGGCCGGGCGTGGTACCGGTGCCGGCGGATCAGCAAATCCATCGCGTAGTGCCGGTCATTGAGGGCTTGGCAACACGTCTTGGCGAATTACCGAAACCCGATCCGGCAGTCATTATCAGTGTTGATACGCGGTGCAGTGCGGTGGCGCAAGCGGCCATCTCCGCCGGTGCCGAGATGATTAATGATACCTCCGCCGGAGAGCATGATCCGGAGATGTTTCCTGTGGCGGCACGTACGGGCTGTTTCGTGGTGCTGATGCACATGTGGATGGAAAGTCCGCAGCATGCGCCGGCGGAACGAGAAAATATTTGTGCGGAAGTTTTCGGGTATCTGCTGCAGCGGGCGAAGGCGGCCATGGACAAGGGGATTGCCCAAGATCGTATTCTGCTGGATCCCGGTTTGGGTTTTGGTAAAGCGACGGAAGATAACTGGCGAATACTGGCGCATATTGACCAGTTGGTAGACCGTGGCTTTCCGGTGGTTCTGGGGGCCTCGCGTAAGAGATTTCTATCAAAGATCATCCCGGATGGAACACCTGATAATTGGGATCATCGGGATATGGCCACGGCACTGGTAACAGGCCTGGCGGCCCAGCGCGGGGTGTTGGTGCATCGTGTACATAATGTTGCATCAGGGGCGATGGCTTTGGCGGTTACGGCGCGATGCCGGAGGGCGCAGTAAGCACGCCGGAACGGAATACCTGGCGGGTACTTGGCGGGAGGGGCGATTCTGTGCATAATTCGCGCAGGGGAATTGCCGTTATGCGGGCTGAATTTCCCGTTTTGTTCAGGCGCAATAGCGCGGACGGGACTTTTGAATGCAGTTTTTACTTCACGGCGGGCTGGCTGCGGATGCGGGCGACGCAATGATTCGCCACGGTCATCGCGTGCATCAGATCGCAGAACTCACCGACCCGACGCCCGCATTGAGCGATCCAAGGGAATTGCTTGCGGATTTAGCGAAGCGGCAATGGTGCCTTTTAACGGCAGATCGTGATTTTATTCATGCCATTTATGATCAGGGCCTGTCATTTCCCCTTTGCATGGTGCTGTTAATTGCCGAACCGCAGCATCGAAGTGCCGCGGTGGATCGGCTTTTTGAGCGTTACAAGCGCCTATCACCCAAACGGCTTTATACAGTTACGCCCGGCCGCGTGAAGGTGCGGCAGTTACCCGGTTAACACAACGATATGATTGAACTTTCTGAACAAACGGCTCTGGAATATTTACGCCACCGTGGAAGCGTTTCTCCCGAAGGGGAAGTGCTGGTACAAAGCCTGTCTGGCGGAGTGGCCAATGTGGTGCTCAAAATTATGGACATGAACGCCGGTGAGCCGGTGGGAACGGACATGCGCACCGCTGGACAGATTAAACGGGGCGTTCCGGACAAGCGCATGCGGTCGGGGGCCTGTTTTGTCATCAAGCAGCCGCTGGGGGAATTTCGCACCTCCGCCAAATGGCCGGTGGATCGTGACCGGCTATGGGTGGAGCGTGATGCATTGGTCATGCTGGGGGAAATTCTTCCCGCTGATTCGCTTCCAACGGTTCTATGGAGTGATTTAGAAAATTACGTTCTGGCCATTTCGGTAGCGCCGGTGGGGGCGGTGAATTGGAAAAAGCAGTTGCTGGCCGGGCAGGTTGATCGACGCGCGGCTGAGGCCGCGGCGGAAATTCTTGTCATGCTGCACGCTTCTACCATGAATGAGGCCAAATGGGCGCAACGATTTGGCGAGCCGCGGGGATTTATCCAACAGCGCATTGACCCCTACCTGCGGTTTGTCGCGGAAAAAAATAAATCGGTGGCTCTGGCATTGCAGGAGATCGAAAGGGAGCTTCTTGGCCATCCCAAGTGCCTGATTCATGGTGATTTTTCACCAAAAAATATGCTCTGGCGGGCACCGGCGGAGGGCCAAAGTGCTCACTTATTCGTTTTGGATTTTGAAGTGGTGTTTTACGGTAATCCCGCTTTCGATGTGGCGACACTCTTGAATCATCTACTGCTTAAAGCGTTTTATTTGAAAAAACGCTGGCGGGCCGCCATGATCGCCGCGGATTATTTCTGGCAGACCTATCGCGAAACGGCACCCAAAGTAATGGCTGCGGAAATTTCAGAAAGCGGGGGAAGAATTCTCGCGGCATTGCTGCTGGCGCGAATGGATGGTAAATCTCCCGTTGAATACATTACCGAGGAAGATCAGAAAAACGTCATCCGCCGGTGTGCGACAGAATTGCTGCTGCAGGGCGACCATTCCATGGATGCGGCCATTGATCATATTGCAGGGTATTTGGATCAATATTGATCAGCCAAAGAACCTGGCAATAAGGGCCGCGAAGGTAGACATGGCACCGCACTTGCCGGAAATATGCCATCCATTAGGATATACTTCTTGCAATGGGATGCACAACGTGGTTTGCAGCCTGGAAAGTATGTAAGTGGAGTGAACAATTTTATGGATCGCACCTTAATTATTCTCAAGCCGGATTCCGTTGAGCGGGGGTTAATCGGAAATATTATCTCCCGGTTTGAACAAAAGGGATTAAAGATTGTCGGGATGAAGTTTTCGCGTATTGCGCCGGCGGTAGCGCATGAACATTATGCCATGCACAAAGGTAAACCTTTTTATGATTCACTGGTGAAGTTTATGACCAGTGGTCCGGTGGTGTTGCTGGTGCTGGAGGGAAATAATGTTATTGATGTTAGCCGTAAAATGATGGGGGCCACATTCGGCTATAAAGCGGAGCCAGGCACGATACGGGGAGATTTTGGCGTTTCCAGCGCTTTTAATCTGATACATGGCAGTGATTCTCCGGAGACGGCGAAAGCTGAAGTTTCGCGATTTTTTAAGGCCGAGGAATTATTTGATTTCAATCGGGCTTTGGAACCATGGATTTACGATCTGTCCAGTGGTAACCCCCAATAATTTCTGCAATGAGAGATCGCTGGGCAATTGGAGTGTGCGATGATTATCAAAAGTAGTGATTCGGTGCCGGCCAAGCCGGTAACCATGGCCGGAGCGAATCGTGTAACCATGCAAATGCTCCTGGGGCCTCTGGAGCAGTGCCCGACATTTGCCATGCGTAAATTCACCGTTGAACCCGGCGGATTTACACCGCATCATCACCATGATTATGAACATGAAGTTCTGATTTTAGCCGGGCGTGGGGAAGCCTTGACACCGGACGGAACCAAGTCTCTCAAGCCCGGCGACGTGGTTTATGTGCCGGCGAATGAAATGCACCAGTTTCGTAATTCCGGTGCGACCAATTTTGAATTTATTTGCCTGGTCCCCGCCCGGGTGCATGCCCCTTGCGCGGGCTGAAAGTCAACTTCGGGAGCGTGCCTGATGGATATGCCCCTATCTGACAACGCCGTTAAAACCCCGGGAGTGGTGGCGTGCGTTGAGGTGGCGGGACACACGCTGGAATTATTTACTCAGTCGCATCTGCTGTTTGAAGCGATGCTCCTGGATATTGCGGCCGCAAAAGAACGAGTTTGGCTCGAAACGTATATTTTCTCCGATGATCCGGCTTCGTATGCCATCGCTGAGGCTCTGGTGCGCTGTGCGCAGGCCGGCATGGATGTACGCCTGCTCTATGATGCCCTGGGAAGTCAGCATACCAGTCCCGCCATCTTTGAAATATTGTCTTCGGGCGGGGTTCAGGTACACGCGTATCACCGGATTAAAGAGGCTTTACGCTCCATAGCGGCATTTATCATTCTTAATCGCCGCGATCATCGCAAGCTGCTGGTGGTGGATAATCGCTGCGCCTATTTCGGCGGGATGAATATTAACGATCACGGCCACCTCTTCCGGGCATCACCCGACGATCCATCGGTTGATTCGGCAGCGGCCTGGCGGGATATGCACATTCGTATGGTCGGTCCGCAACAGGTGGAGGTTGCCCTGAGTTTTGAACGATCATGGATGCACGCCAAAGGCCAGAATATGCCGCTGCGCCCCAGCGGCTACCGGCGAGTGAAGTTGGGGGAGGCCCATGAATCCATCCACTTTTATGACACTGGGCCGGGGCTTAAGTTCAGCCGGGCACCCCGCGTATTTCGTCGGTTGCTGCGAGCTGCCAACCAGAGCGTGGTTATCGTCATGGCCTATTTCATTCCCGTGGGGCGCGTGATGCGCGAAATTATGCGGGCGCGGAAAAGAAACCTGCATGTGCATGTGCTGGTTCCCGCCATGACGGATGTCCCCATTGCCCAGTATGGCGCGTGGTATCTGTATCGTAAACTTTTACGGGCGGGTGTCCGGTTGTATGAACGTAAGAACCGCGTGATGCACACAAAAGCCATGGTCATTGACCGGCAGTGGACGGTGGTTGGTTCGGCCAATATGGATCCTCGCAGCTTATATATCAACCTGGAGTTTATGGCTGTGATACGCTCGCGTGCCTTTGCACAGGCTGTAATTCGTGTGACCCGCAACGAATTGCGTCGCAGCCGGCGGGTACGATTCTCTGACTGCGAAAAGCGCACGCTCAAGCAGCGATTCCTCAGTACGCTGGCCTATTCCTTCCGCTGGTGGCTATAAAAAAAGGCGGGCGCGGCTTTTGCCGCACCCGCCTGAATGACACAGTATATCAGGAAATGGAAATCAGCTTTCCAGACCGCCGCGGTATTTCTTGGCCGGACGTTCGGATTCAGAGGATTCCCGATCTTCACCCCATTGGGCGCGTTTGAGCGACAGGCCGATTTTCCGGTCTTCGATATCCACGCGGAGAATCTTGACTTCCAATTCATCATCAAGCTTGACCATGTCCTGCGGATTTTCAACCTTGTTGTCAGAAAGTTCGCTGATGTGCAGCAGGCCTTCCAGACCCGGTTCAAGTTCCACAAACACGCCGAAATTGGTGATCTTTGTGACCTTGCCCTTGACGATCATGCCGGGGTGGTAATTGGTGGGAATCGCGTGCAGCCATGGGTCTTCCGCCAACTGTTTGACGCCCAGAGCCACGCGATTCTTCTCTTGATCCACACTGAGAACGACGCATTGAATGGCGTCGCCCTTCTTGATCATCTCGCTGGGGTGGACAATTTTCTTGGTCCAGGACATATCGCTTACGTGCAGCAATCCGTCAATGCCTTCCTCAATTTCAATAAAGGCCCCGTAGTTGGCCAAATTGCGGACCTTGCCGGTGACCACCGTGCCGGGCGGATATTTTTCCGCCAGAACGGTCCAGGGGTTGGCTTCGGTTTGTTTAACACCGAGGCTGATCTCCTGTTTTCCTTTATTGACTTCCAGCACGACGACATCAACTTCTTCACCCACAGAGAGCATTTCTCCAGGATGATTGATGCGTTTTGTCCAGCTCATTTCGGAAATGTGCACGAGACCTTCAACGCCCTCTTCAAGTTTAACAAAGGCACCATAGCTCATGATGTTGGTGACTTGGCCCTTGATGCGCGTGCCGATCGGGTATTTCTCATCAACATGTTCCCATGGCGAGGCATGCTTCTGCTTGAGGCCCAGGGCAATCTTTTCCTTTTCGCGGTCCACATTGAGAACCGCAACTTCGATCTCCTCATCCAGTTTGACCATATCGGATGGATGGTTAATGCGGCCCCAGCTCATATCGGTGATATGCAGCAGCCCGTCAACACCGCCAAGGTCCACAAAGGCACCGAAATCGGCAATATTCTTAACCGTACCCTTACGCACCTGCCCGACAACAATTTCATCAAAGAGTTTCTGCTTGGCTTCGCTGCGGTGACGCTCCATAAGCTTGCGACGGCTGATCACAATATTGCGGCGCTCAAGATCAATTTTGAGAATTTCGGCGTCAATGGTTTTGTTAATAAACTCGCCAATATCCGCCGGGCGGCGAATATCCACTTGTGAAGCCGGGAGGAACACGGGCACGCCAATATCCACCAGCAGGCCGCCCTTGATTTTACGCGTGACTTTACCGCTGATCGGATCGCCTTCTTTTTTGGTGTTGACAATGGTTTCCCACCCGATGATGCGGTCAGCTTTCCGCTTGGAAATCTGCACCAGACCATTTTCGGATTCCACCTGTTCCAGCAGGACGGTGATTTCATCCCCAACTTCAACGGATGAAGGATCATCAAATTCCCGCATCAGTGAAAGCACGCCTTCGCTCTTGAGTCCGATTTCCAGCACGACATCATCGCCGCGGATATTGACAATTTTGCCTTTGAGCATCGAGCCATTGGTAAAACTGTTGCCGCTTTTCTCCAGCAGTCCGCCAATTTGGGCGTCATCGATATTTTCATATTTGCTCTGGATTTCCACGGATGCGGCCTGATCATCCAAGCC
>DAHVEJ010000060.1:7414-21085 GCA_027313145.1 Phycisphaerales bacterium
ATTAACCATAAACGATTTGGAACCTTTCCCTGTGATAACCGCATTAAAAGTAAAGTGACCGCGGAAATGACAGGCGAAAAAGACCGGCCCAGACTTTATTTCCTCAGCTACATCGCTGATGAAAATCCCGGGCTGACGCCTTACCGGGCTTATCCACGGACTGGGAAATGTCTTACCAGGACCATTCACCGGACTGTGAATAAGCACATCAGTATACAGGATGGCGTAAATAGATCAAATAATGCCCACGGGCATGTGTTGTACCGAAGTAGAATTGTCACCCCTTAGCCGAAATAGAAGTGTCACCTCTCCCCGGAATAGGGCCGCCGGCGGAGGCGACTGTGGGCCATCAGTCGGACAGGCTCCGAGGTTCAAATACCCGCCGCATCCTGCCACGGTCAATGGCGGAAAGAATTTCCGTGTATTGCCGGTTATTGACATAGCGGTGCAATGCTCCCGTCAATTCCCTGGCAGATTTCCGCAAGCCCTTGAGCGTTTTACCCACCGCCTGGCGAAAGTTGCCGTTGAACTGCCGTCTCCTGGAGCGAAGCTGTGCCAGTTGCTGCCGGGCCAACAGCAAGCTGGTGAAAAAATCGGTCAGCGCGGGGAGTAATTTAGCGAGTTGTTGTCGGGTGACACCCGCGCGGTCAATCGCGTCGGCGAGGGTTTGTGGGGCTGCCGGCGGAAGGGCTTGATAATCGAATTCCATGGGCGGTGATGTACTTGCGGTAAAGCCCGAACTCATATCCCCGACCGGGATTGGCTTGCCACTTAGCACAGCCGAAACGGCACCCCGAAGTTGCCACGGAGCCATCCATGGCCACGCCCCAATCAATTGCCCTTGAGTGTCGATCAGAAACGTCATATTCGGCAGCGACCCGTACGCCAACGCCGTCTGATTTTTCGCGTTATCAATGGTCATAAGGGGAAATTGCAGGTGCAATGCGTGTTGCGCACGGCGTGCGTCGGCAAGGCGTTGAGATTGATTCTTTGCCTGGGGAATGGCAAAGCCCTCGGCTTTGTTGATGGTCAGTGCCCGTAAGCTGCCCGCGGCATGAGATTCTTTCTCATACACCATGAGCACCTGCACCTTCTTTTTCCATTGATGTGCCAGCCAATTCACGCTTGGAGCGCTTAGCCTGAATGCCGGTTCGGTAAGACTGCCAAATTCCAGGACAATGAACTTACCGGAGAACTGCGATAACGAAATCTTTTTGCCGGATAATGCGGTGATATGTAACGCCGGAGCCGGCGCGCCGAGTTTCCACACCGGCGCGGCGGGGGGCTTGGTAACGGTTATTGCGGGACTCGGTCCGGCGGGATAATCCGCATAGGCTGCGCCGCTTCCAAACCCGGCGAGCACGCTGCCGCATAAGCCGGCGAACAATGCCCGGGACACCGATAAGCAAAATGGCCGTTTCATCATCATCATGTTACCAAACGCGCTAAATAGCGGATAGTTGCAGCGATGGCATGCAGCGGCGGCAACGGGGCGAATGGGGCGTGATAATTTTTTACGGGCACCCCCATCCATCATGTTAGCCGACACATTGAATGTGCCGCTGCGCTCGGCGGATGCAACTTCGCCCGGGGTTGCGCGTTTAACCCAGCAGAAGCCATACACGATGTTATTGCGGCACCACGCATCGCCGAAAAACATCCTGATGACGGCTTCTAATTTATGCCGATAACTGAATATATCGGACGCGGCCATTACTGAATATCGGGAGTATCTGCCATGCTCACGGCTTCTGAATCGCTCTTAACGCCCATCTGGTCTGATAATTCATTTAAATGGGATTGGCGAACGGCCAGCCATCTGTTAAACCGTGCCGGCTTTGGGGGCACCCGCGAGGATATTGAATCTCTGGTGCGTATGGGGCCGCATCAGGCCATTGAGAGCATGGTCTATTATCAGAGCATTCCGGATGATCTGCCGGCCCTGGAATTCGGACCGTTATCACACCGGGTATTTGCGAATTTTCGTGAGGCTCGTCGATTTTTAGGGCCATTAAGCAAAAAGGAGCGGCGCGAATATTTTCAACTCCTGAATCAAAGCGGTTTTTCCAAAATGCAGGAAATGCGCTGCTGGTGGATTAACCGCATGATAAAAACCAAAAGGCCGCTGGAAGAGAAAATGACCTTATTCTGGCATGGGCTGTTTGTCAGCGCTTTTTCAACCGTGCAGAACGCTTATCACATGTATATGCAGAATCAATTGTTCCGGAAATTCGCCACCGGCAGCGCCAAGGTTTTGACCGTTAATATCAGTAAAGACCCCGCCATGTTGCGATATTTGAACAACAATCAGAACCGCAAAGGCCATGCCAATGAAAACTACGCAAGAGAACTGATGGAATTGTTCACCATGGGCATCGGCAACTATACCGAAGAGGATGTTCGGCAGTCTGCCCGCGCCTGGACCGGATGGACGTTTGTCGGAGATCGTTTTGTTTTTCATCCGTTCCAGCATGATGACGGCGAAAAAACGTTTCTTGGCCATACGGGAAATTTCAACGGTGATGATATTGTGCGGATTATTTTCCAGCAGCCGGCGACGGCCAAACATTTTGCATTCAAGCTCTCGGCGTTTTTTACATCGGATGATCCGCCGCCGGAAATTGTCGATGCCCTGGCTCAAAAGCTGCGTACTTCTGACTGGCGCATGGCACCGGTGCTCAAACAGTTGTTTTCCAGCCGATGGTTTTATTCGGATGCAGTGATGCGGCGCAAAATAAAATCACCGATGGAACTTGTGGCGGGCAGTATTCGCGCGCTAAATGTGCCCGTCCCCAATACGAACGGAATGCTCTACAGCATGAAGTCGATGGGACAGGAACTATTTGAGGCTCCCAACGTCGGTGGTTGGCCCCACGGGAGGGCGTGGATCAACACCAGCACGTTATTTGACCGTTATGATATGCCGGCCGCGCTGGTAACGGGACGGCGACCCCCGTATGCCCAAAGCGCCGCGTGGAATCACCCGGAATCGCGGCAACTGACGGAATTTCAAACCGGCTTTTCGCCGGAGCTGGATTTGGCCCGCGCGGGCATCGCCACGACAGATGGTGCGGTGGATTATTTTCTCAACCGGCTTATCGCGGATAATGTGGACCCGGCAAAACGCGCGGAATTAATTCGGGTTTTGAACCAATCTGGATCGGCGGAAGGCAAAGCGCTAAATCCGACGGATGGTGCAACGCATTGGCGGCTGCTCGAGGTGGTGGAATTAATTATGGCCATGCCGGAGTATCAGTTGTGCTGATGGCCGCACAGCCGGGGTCGGGGTGATTATCCGCGTAACTCCGACGGCAACCGGTGATGGAATTCCTGGAAACTTGTACCCTTGATGAGGTGATTTATGGATACGCTGCATACACGCCGAGTTTTTGTTGGCCGCGGATTAACCATTCTTTCCGCGGCGGCCACGTTGCCGGCGTTTCTGCAGCGCACGGCCTTGGCAATGAATAATCCCGCGGATCAGCCGTTGACACAAACGGGTGGCGGGCGCGGGGATGACCGCGTACTGGTGGTGGTGCAGTTGGGTGGCGGAAATGACGGGTTGTCTACGGTTATCCCGGTTGATAATGATGATTATCGGCGGGCACGGCCGCATCTGGCTATTACGGAAAACTTGCTGCCGCTGGCGAACTCGCTGGCGTTACATCCCGCCATGAAGGGCATGAAAGCACTTTATGATGAAGGCGAAATTGGCGTGATTCTGGGTGTGGGGTATCCCAATCCGAACCGATCGCATTTTCGCTCCACCGCCATTTGGGAAACCGGTGAGCCGACGAAAATCGGCAAGCGTGGTTGGCTGGGGCGGTATTTTGACGCGCAATGTTCCGGTGCCGATCCCGTTGCGCCGGAGGCGGGCATCAGTATCGGATCGCTATCGCCCGTGGCCCTGGCGGGAAGTAAATTTCAACCGGTATCGTTTCAAACGCCGGAACAATTTCAGTGGCTGCCCGGGCGCGGCGGTGATAAAATCCATCAGCAGTTAAGAGATGTTTATCGCAGCATTAATGGCATTGGCCCGCATGATAAGCCTTGCCCCATCTGCGCAAATCAAGAATTGGATTTTCTGCAACGGACAGCGTTGGATGCGGAAATTTCCGGCCGGGAAATACGCAATGCGGTAGACAAAGCGCAAAATCATGTCAGTTATCCGGTATCGCAGTTGGCTAAGTCGTTGAGCCTGGTGGCCAGAATGATCGCGTCTAACCTGCCGACACGTGTTTATTATGTTTCCATGGGCGGCTTTGATACGCACGCGCAGCAGCAAAAGACGCATGACACGCTGATGGCGGAAATTTCCGATGGATTATCCGCCTTTATGCGTGATCTCAAGGCACAAGGTCTGCATCAGCGGACAATGGTAGTAACATTTTCAGAATTTGGCCGCCGCGTTGCGGAAAATGCCAGCCTGGGAACTGACCACGGTACTGCCGCTCCAATGTTTATCTTTGGCGGCGGCATAAAATCTGGATTAATTGGCACGCAGCCTTCCCTGGCGAAAGAAAATCTGCAAATGGGTGATCTAAAATTCAGCACCGATTTCCGCAGCGTCTATGCCAGCATTTTATCCAAATGGCTTCAGGCCGACAGCCAGAAAATTCTGGGCCACGGGTTTAAGACACTGGACCTGATCAAGGCGTAAAGTCGTAAATGCGGCAGGCAGTATCCGAGATCCCGGCCCGCGCCGATGGATTCTGCGCCTTAGAACCTATCTACCCTATTTATAGCCTCCCAGTTCCCAAGCTTTCTGTAATCAGTTCAAAGCGGTATTATTGTCCTTGCGTAAGATGAGCGAAAAAGGTTCGGGTACCAATGACCGTTATTTCAGGCGAAATTAAACCTCTGCGGCGTAAGCACGCGGATATCTTGCCCGGCAACATGAATCGCCTGCAACCCGAAGACCGTGCCGGACACGACTGGTACCGCTTTGTACTGTCATATCCACCACACCTGGTGTCGGAATATCTCCACAAATTCGGAGTCTCACCGGCTGACCTGGTTCTGGACCCCTTCTGCGGTACCGGGACAACACTTGTGGAATGCAAGAAACACCGCATCAGTTCGATCGGCGTGGAAGCGAATCCAATGGCCCATTTTGCCAGCACTGTGAAGACATCTTGGGGATTTTCGGGTCGTGCTCTTGCCGCCAACGCAGAAAAAATTGCTTATGCGGCTCGCCAACATTTGCAGGCGGACGGCTTCCCGGACGATTATAATCTGCCGCTGCTGTGTGAAACAGGGTTCCCGGTCAAAGCGCAACTGCGGTGCTTGCCTGCGCAAAAAAACAAGCTCTTATTGCGTGATTCGATCAGCCCGATTCCGCTGCACAAGGTGCTTGTTCTTCTGGATGAAATTGATCGATACTCCGATTCAAATGGGGAGGGGAAAATCTTCCGCTTGGCGCTGGCGTCGGAATTGGTTCAAAGTATTGGTAATCTTCATTTTGGGCCGGAAGTGGGCGTAGGGCCGCCCAAGAATGATGTCGCCGTGGTTTCACAGTGGCTTGCGCGAGTGCGCAAAATAGCAGCTGATATGGACGCTTTACATCCGTACGAAAGCGTTCCCGCTACCACAGTGCACGGAGACGCCCGAAGTCTCGCCCGGCTCGCTGCGACGCTGGGGAACCGGCAAATTTCCGCGGTGATAACCTCACCTCCGTATCCCAATGAAAAGGATTATACCCGCACCACGCGGCTGGAATCTGTTATTCTCGGGTTTATCTCCGATAAAGCTGAATTGCAAGGTTTCAAGCGAACATTGATGCGTTCCAATACGCGCAATGTGTACAAGGGCGACGATGACGGACGATGGGTTGCCGACAATCAAACGATCCAGAGGTTGGTCGCCCGGATTGAATCACGAAGGCTTGAGTTGGGTAAAACCAGTGGGTTCGAGCGAATGTATGGCAAGGTTGCCCAGTTGTATTTTGGCGGAATGGCATGCCACCTTGCAACACTTCGCCCCTTGCTTAAACCCGGCGCGAACTTGGCCTACGTGGTGGGGGACCAAGCTTCTTTTTTCCAGGTAATGATTCATACCGGGAAAATCCTGGCGGAAATAAGTGAAGGCCTGGGCTATCAGGTCATGGGGCTTGATCTATTCCGCACGCGACTGGCTACAGCCACACGACAGCAACTTCGCGAGGAAGTGCTCGTATTGCGTTGGCCTGGGGGTGGAATAAAATGAGCAAGTCTAAAAGTTCGGGCAATTTAAATAGAAATTCCGGCAATGCCTACGCTCGCATCATTGAAGCAATTTTCGTAAAAAAGTTTCGTCCCGGATCGGATTATGTTGAATTTGCCAGAACGGACATCGAGGAAAATGCCGCGTTACTGAACATTCCCTTGCCAAAGAATCTTGGCGATCTGATTTACAGTTTTCGGTATCGTCAGCCCTTGCCGGATTCGATCCGGAAGAGGGCCCCCGCTGGAAGGGATTGGATCATCCGACCAATCGGCCGGTCCAAGTACGCACTTGTGGCCTCAGCTATTACCAAAATTCCCCCAAATCCGAACCTGGCTCGCACTAGGATTCCCGATGCGACTCCGGGAATTATAGAAATGCACCGTCTTGGCGATGAGCAGGCGCTGTTGGCCCATATCCGGTACAATCGCTTAATTGATATTTTTACCGGGATTACCTGCTACTCCCTGCAAAGCCATCTTCGCACAACCGTTAAAGCGATGGGGCAGGTGGAAACAGATGAGCTTTACGTTGGACTCGACCGGCGCGGTACGCATTTTGTTTTGCCGGTGCAAGCCAAGCGCGGCTCCGACATGATTAACGTGGTTCAAATAGAACAGGATATGGCGATGTGTGCTGAGAAATTCCCCGGCCTGACCTGCATTCCAATCGCAGCCTGCGCTATTGAGGATCGGATCATCGCGCTTTTTGCATTTGAGATCGCTGGTAAAGGGGAACAGCGCACAATCGCCCTAAGTGCCGAAAAGCACTATCAACTGCTGCCCCCGGATCAAATTTCAGCCGCGGATTTGCGCCTTTACGCGAGAAATGCTCTGGAGGCTTAATGGTAGGGAGCTGCCCCGGCCATGAGAATTCCAAAACTTCAGGAAGGCAAACGGTTATGAATTTAGTAACACTTATTATGCGATGGATTCACATAAGCGGGGCCATTATCTTGATTGGGTCCCCCTTTTTTATACGCTTATTTCTACTGCCGGCTTTGGCCGGTGAAGAGCCGGTCCAGCGGGATGCTATTATTGAACGCATCAATAAGCCCTGGCGAATATTTCTGGGAATTGTCATTCTGCTGCAGATTATTTCCGGGGTTTATTGGCTTTTAGTGGTGATTCATTTGCGTGCCGAGCCGCCGCTGTATCAACTCCTGCTGACGGTTAAACTCCTGGCGGCGCTGGGGTTATTTTTTCTGTTGTCGGTTCTGGCAGGGCGGGCCACGATGTTTGCGCCGTTTCGACAGGCCGCGAAAAAATGGTATTCCGGATGTGTTTTGTGTGGCATTATTATTGTCATGTGCGCCGGTGCCATGCGGCTAATGCCATTAAAATATCCAGTAAAAAAGGTGCACGGGGCGATTATTTTTCGCACCGCCCCTGGCAATAATCCGTGATGCGGGTAACGCTTTGGCTGTCCGTTCGCTTGCCATACCACCGGGCAATCGTGACAATGCTGCACAACCGGTTCTGCGGCTGTCAGGGTGGCGGCCCGGAGTCTGGTCATTGCGGCGGTATGGTGTTGGTTGAATTTGCTATCGGCTCATAATCTGGTTAAACGATATGGCACACGCACCGTGGTCAATCAAGTGTCGTTTGACGTTGGGCACAAAGAAGTCATCGGGTTGTTAGGCCGCAATGGAGCGGGGAAGACCACCAGTTTTCGCATGGCTATTGGTATGATCCGCCCGGATGCCGGGACGGTGCTTTTTGATGGCGTGGATATTACGCATTTGCCCATGTACAAGCGAGCGCGGCGCGGTATGGGGTATCTTTCGCAGGAGCCATCGGTGTTTCTCCGCCTGACGGTGGAACAAAATCTCCTGGCCATTCTGGAGCAGACCCGGCGCACCGGTGCCCAGCGCCGTGAAGAGGCGCATCGTCTGCTGGAGCAATTCGGTCTTACCAAGACGCGCCGGCAAAAGGCGTTTACCCTTTCGGGTGGTGAGCGGCGCAAACTGGAAATCGCACGGGCTTTGATTACCAATCCATCGTTGATTCTGCTTGATGAACCCTTCAGCGGTGTGGACCCCATTGCCGTGGAGGATTTGCAGCGCGAAATCCGACAGTTGCGCCAGCAGATGGGCAAAGCCATTCTCATTACCGATCATAATGTGCAGCGCACCCTGGAGGTCTGCGACCGGGCATTGATTATTTCCGAGGGGAAGGTCATGGCCCAGGGCACCCCCAAAGAATTAATTAATAATCCGCTGGTACGTCAGACGTATCTGGGCCACAGTTTCAAGGGCGACGAATTCGGATGATTTATGGGTGAAGCTTGCGTTATTTTTGATTTCGACGGTGTGATCGCCAACACCGAGGAATTGCATCTTGCGGCGTACAACCAGGTCCTGCTGACATCGGCGGAAGCCATCGGCCGGGTTATTCACATTACGCCTGAACGCTATTTTTCTCGATACATCGTATTTGGGAACTATGAAGCCTTCCGCCTGATTCTCCAGGATCAGGGTATCAATCCTCCGCGTGCACTGTTGGATCAACTCTGCGCGTTAAAAGATAAGATCATGGATGGCCGTATGGGCGAACCTCCGGCACCCATGCCGGGCGTTACCGAGTTAATTAAATATCTGGCATCGCGCGATGTGCCCTGTGGTATCTGCAGCGGCGCGCGGCGAGCGGAAATAATGCCATTGTTAAAAGCTTTTACACTGGAACGCTATTTTCCGGTGATCGTCGCCATTGAGGATGTCGCGCGCGGCAAGCCCGATCCGCGGGGATACTCTCTGGCGTTTGACCGCATCAACGCGCTACGTGACGGCAATTTACACATTGCCAAGTCCCTGGTCATTGAAGATACCGAAGGCGGAGCCGCGGCCGCCCACGATGCGAAACTGCGCGTTCTGGGTGTCGCAACCACCAGCAGCCTTGATTCCGTGCGGAAATGGGCGGATTTTCCGTTTGAGCATCTTGAGCAAGTTCCGTTGCGCCAGTTGGAACAGATTCTCGGTTTACCAGCTCGGCCGCTAAACTAAGGCGGCCCCAGAAAGCAAAGCTGGTGCAGGAGATTTTATTGATGCCAACATTCGGCATGTTGTTCGTCTCCCTGCTGCTGATTGGGGCGCTTTGGTGGGTCAAGGAAATGTTTGGTCGCTGGCGGGCCGATCTTGAAGAACTGCGCGACCCGCAGACCGAATGGATTCCCCGCTTATGCCTGATCGGACTATGGCTCGTAACATTCGCGATCGCATTTGTCGCCGGTGGATTTATCATCAGCGTCCTTTTGGCAATCATTTCCGGCTTGCGAGGGATTTTATAAAATAACTGCGTTAATTGATGTTACCGCGTCAGATAATTCGGGCGGCCCTTGCCTAGCCACAGGCGGATGCTTGTAACTTTATACAGCGTACCGGTGCCGGCTTTATTAGGGACTTTAGGTTCGGGGTGGCCATAAATTTCAACCGTGTTGCCGGGCAGGTACCCCACGAGTTCCGAGTTGGGCGTCAATGCGAATTTCCCGCCATAGGGATCCCCGGCATACACGGATGAATAGCGAATAGTCCAGGAGGTCCCGTGCGTATTGTGCTGACTTAACACACCAAAGACAATGGAATAGTTCTGGTTATGCCATCCCACATTGGGTTGCGGATAATGATGCAGAATTACACCGCATCCGGAAAGCATCGCCAACACGCCGCCCATCAGGACAAGAACTGTCGTTGCGCGGCCCAAACGGAGCTTGCAAATTCCTCGCGCCGAAGTTCGCCCTGTTTTTATACCGGTGTTCGTGGAATGTATCATGGCGTTTTTCTTCATTGCCTTTCACCGCTGATGCGAGCGTGTTCGCCGACGGTATAGACGCTTAAGCTGTTAGTGGCACCGGCGGTTCCAATCGGCGATCCTGCGGCAATCACCACCCGATCTCCCTGATGAGCCCAGTGCTCACGCTGCAGTAAATCATCCACCAGCGCGGGCAGATCGTCAAAGTGTTGAGGAATAGCCGCATGCACGGCGGTAACACCATAATACATCGCCATGCGGCGTACCGCGGCCACATCAGTTGACAGCGCTACAATGGGTATCGGGAACCGGTTTTTTGACAGGTATCGCGCCGAACCACCCGCTTGCGACCCCCCCACCACCATCCGGGCGTTGATATCCCGTGCGATAGCCATGGCCCCGTGCGCAATAGCGGCGGTGCGATGGTGGCTGATCTGTAACAACCTTGGCGGTTCGGTGTGCATGCCTTTCTGCACAATATAGCGCTCCGTTTTATCCGCAATATCCCGCAGTGTCTGCACGGCCTCCAGCGGATATTTTCCCACGGCGGTTTCACCGGAAAGCATCACGGCATCGGCACCATCCAATATCGCGTTGGCTACATCTGATACTTCCGCGCGCGTGGGCGTAGGGTTATCTACCATGGATTGCAGCATTTGCGTGGCGACGATGACCGGCTTGCCGGCTTCATGGGCCGCATCGACAATTTTTTTCTGCAGCAGCGGCACGGCGGTGAGTTCCATCTCCACACCCATATCGCCACGGGCTACCAGCACGGCATCTGAACAATCCAGAATGGCGGAAAGATCATCAATAGCTTGCGGCATTTCAATTTTTGCCACCAGATCAATGTCTGATTTTCTGCTTTCCAGATACCGCCGAACACTTTGCACGTCATCGGCGCTTCGCACAAATGACAACGCCAGGTAATCCAACTGGTGCTCAATCGCCCAGTCAATATCGCGCCAGTCTTTCTCCGTCACGCTGGGGATGGAAAGCCGGGTTTGCGGCAGGTTAATGCCCTTGTTGGATTGAATTTTTCCGCCAACCATGATTTCGCACCGGACAACATTCGGGGCCTTGTCAATGACCGTGGCGCGGATGCAACCGTCGTCAATGAGAAGCGATTGTCCCACCTGCACATCATCAACCAGGCAGGCATAATTGGAGCACAGCAGATTATTCTGTCCTAGCACCGGCTCGCGCTGAATGGTAATAACATCGCCTTTGGCGACAGTCATGCCTCCTTCGATCACCGTGCCCAGACGTATTTTCGGGCCGCATAAATCTCCCATTATTGCCAGTGGCGGACGGTGCGGGCTGCCCCGGGCAACAGCTAAAAACTCTTCCCGCTGGGCTAAATCTCCGTGGGAAAAATTCAGGCGTACTACCGCAACGCCGGTTTGCACCAGTTGGCTGAACACGTCAGCTTTGGCACAGGCCGGCCCCATGGTAATAACAGTTTTGGTTCTAACGCGATCAATCATGTTAATAAATCCAATCCCGTAATGGCTCGTTTAAAAGCCCCGTTCCGCCCTCACTTGGACCACCGCAATCACTCCGCAGTCTGTGTATATCTTAAAGCCATGTCATAAGGTTATCGAGTCAACAAACCGAAATGCCAAAGTTTACGATTAAAAGCCGCTGCTTAAACAGTTCCGAGGCACCGCACTATTCTTTCTGGAAAATCATGCCTTTGCCGCTGCACCGGCCGCCGCGGGTTTCACCACCGCGACGGATAACTCCATGAGTTGCCGCGGGTCCACGGCCGATGGCGCTTCGGTCATCATATCGGTGCCGCTTTGAGTTTTCGGGAAGGCGATCACCTCACGGATGCTCTGCCGATTCAGCATCAGCATTAACAGGCGATCCAGTCCCAGTGCTATGCCGCCATGCGGCGGAGCACCAAACCTCAAGGCATCCAGCAGGAATGCAAATTTTTTCTGAGCCTGTTCCGGTGAGATGCCCAAGAGGGAAAAGATTTTGGATTGCACATCGCGCTGATGAATACGGATGGAGCCACCGCCGATTTCTATGCCGTTAAGGACAATGTCATACGCCTTGGCGCGTACATCCAGCGGTTGTGTTTCCAGCAAAGCCACATCTTCATCCAGTGGGGCGGTAAACGGATGGTGCCGGGCGATGAAGCGATTTGCCGCCGGATCATGTTCAAAACTCGGAAAATCCACGACCCAGAGAAAATCAAAGCGATTTTCCGGAATCAGCTTAAGCTGTCGGGCCAGTGATTGTCTTAATTCACCCAGGACTTTCCAGGCGGTTTCGATTTTATCCGCCACCCCCAGCAGAATATCGCCATCATTGGCACCGCAGCGCTGCCGAATGGCCTGTTGCGCAGCGGCGGGGATGAATTTCGCGATCGGGCCGCCCATCTTCCCGGCCCCTGCATCCCCCCCAAGTTTAATCCACGCCAGTCCCTTGGCCCCCAGCTTTTTGGCATCTTCAGTAAGCTGGTCCAGTTGCTTACGCGACAGCGCCGCTCCGCCGGGAACGGCGATCAATTTCACGCAACCGCCCGCCGCGACCGCATCCTTAAATACGGCGAATTCCGTTTGTCCAACCATATCGCTGATGTCTTTTAATTCCATGCCATAGCGCGTGTCCGGGCGGTCAATACCAAAGCGGTCCATCGCCTCCCGCCATCCCATGCGGGGAAATGTTGAAGGTAAATCCACATGAAGGATTTGTTTCCATAGCCGCACCAGCAATCCGGTAATCAGATTAATAACATCTTCCCGATCTACAAAGCTCATTTCCAGATCAAGCTGCGTGAACTCGGGCTGCCGATCCATGCGCAAATCCTCATCCCGGAAACACCGGGCGATTTGCATATACCGGTCCATGCCTGCAACCATCAGTACTTGCTTGAATAACTGCGGACTCTGCGGCAGGGCGTAAAATTCACCGGCATGCAGGCGGGATGGCACGAGAAATTCGCGGGCACCTTCGGGGGTGCTTTTGTAAAGCATGGGTGTTTCAATTTCCAGAAAGCCGTGCTCATCACAGTAGTCGCGCATGATTTTTGTTACGCGGTGCCGGGTCACCATCGCCTGGGCCATATCGGCGCTTCGCAGATCAAGGTAGCGGTATTTCAGACGCGTATCCTCGTTTACCGGATCATGCTGCGCGGGCGAAAATGGGGCGGTATCCGATTTATTCGCCAGTTCCATATCTTCAACCGCGATTTCAATTTCACCGGTGGGAATTTTCGGATTCACCGCCTGGGCCGCGCGTGCCAGAACACGACCTTTGATCAGAATGACATCTTCATGTCGCAACTGGCGGCCCAGTGCGTAAATGTCCGCCAATTCAGGGCGGAATACAATTTGTACGATTCCCGTGCGGTCCCGTAAATCGACAAACACCACGCCGCCGTGATCGCGGTAAGATTGCACCCATCCGGCCGCCACAACTTCCCGTGACAGATCGGCTTTTCTCAGTGTTCCACAATAATCCGTACGCTTAAACTTCACACATTTCCTTTCGGCTTTTTCCGTTCAACCAAGCACCCCATCATACCGGAATTCATAAATATTCACCGCAGTTCCAGTTGGCATCCAGCATCGCGTATTGAACATCTGGCATTCTACACAATGCGCTGCGATATCAAATCCACCAGCCGTTGCTATTTATTACTCATTGGTTGTCGCCCCGTAACCTTGTGTAACCCCGTCCCTCCCCGCCCCCTCACCCCAAGCCCGCCTCC
>DAHVEJ010000060.1:21095-21348 GCA_027313145.1 Phycisphaerales bacterium
TTAAGCAACGCCGCGGCCTTGTTTAAGGATTCCTGATATTCACTTTCCGGTATTGAGTCAGCCACCAGGCCCGCTCCGGCCTGCACATAAACGCGGTGCAACGCCGGATCATGGGCCATGGGGGTAATAACCATGGTGCGCAAGGCAATACATGTATCCATATTCTTGGCGTAATCGATATACCCTACCGCGCCGGCGTAAGGCCCGCGCCGCGTTGGCTCAAGTTCATCGATAATCTGCATGGCGCGAATTT
>DAHVEJ010000061.1 GCA_027313145.1 Phycisphaerales bacterium
TGAAAATTTGGTCAACCCTCGCCCGATTGTCCAGCAAGCTATCCTGATACTGTAACATTTTATTCGATAAACTTGCTTTCAACCAAGCACTTCTGACAGGGCTATCTCCTCCCCCATACGGATCGGACGGTGACGGGAAACGTATATCGATCATATCCTTTATATCTATTTCCATTTTCTGTCGCGTCAAATTATTTTTCGCGGATGGCATAAGATAAAAATATGATTGGATTGTTCCATCAATGTCTCTGTACGGCTCAACCCAAGGTGGGATCAAAACTTTCAAAGCCGTTGGAGTGCCTGTTACATCGCGTTCAATGTAAATATATGCTCTGCCACATACCATTAAATAAGTTGCAGCTAATCTAAACATGTCGTGGGCGTGAAGCATCTCGTCGCTGTTGTGCAATAGGTCCAATATCGGCGACTGTGTGATTTCGGTTGGCTCTGCGATTATCTGTTTCGATTTTTTTGCTTTTGAATTTTGCGGAATTTCAAATAATCCGAATCCAGTCGATGCGACGGCTCCGGCGATTAGGCTGACGGCGGCGTGCACAGTGTCGTTGTTTACATAGATAGATAATAGCTGCCAGTCATTTGTGATGCCTGAATAGTAACCTGCTCCTGTCCCCGGATTATTAACAGAACTCCAGATTCCAGCCGCTTTCGTTTTTAATTTATTTTTCAAATTTATGTCTCTCCATAATTATGTATGAGGATATGTCGTTTATCAGTCGTCCAAATCGCCCCACGCCAAGTTATAAAAATGTTGGGCGTATAATTTCTTTCGATTTTCGAGTTCTATAATCCTTTGTGCCTCTGGGTCATCCGGCAAAATACCTAATCTGACCTTCGCATCGACGGCTGCGGTTTCACCGCTAATATCGACGACGGGTTGAAAATTTAAACGTCTGCCAAAATCCAAACCGGTGATTGCGTATCTTAGCGAGTCCATTAGATGGTTATTTTTGTCCACTGGTTTTTCGGTGTAGTCGCTATTTTTATCCGGCTTTCGCTGATAAATTTTGGATTCGTTTATCAAATTTCGACATGTATCAAAAACTCTTAAATGTCCTGTGCGGACGCGGGCGTCTACCATTGATATTCCTGTCTCAATCTGCGCGACGTTTTTGGTTTTGCACGGCAATCCGGTGCGGCGTAGGCTGTCGCTGATTTCCGGTCTACTATGATCGCAGAAAAATGTTTCGATGTTCCATTTTTGTTTTAAGGCGTGCAGCCGCTGGCTTAAACTTTCCAGCGGCAAATGGGATTCGTAGAGTTCCTCAACGACGTAAGCCCGTCCATCTTGACATTCCGCGACGACGACCAAACTGCAAGGATCGTTCCAGCCCCAGTCTAGACCGGCGATTACTTTGACGGCTGGAGAATTTAAAATATTTTGGAATGGGATAACGCAATCTGAAAATGTTGGATAGACAAGCCCTTCGATTTGTGAAAACTGACCGAGATAACGGCGGGCGAAAAGTGCTGGATGCATTTTTTCGCGTTGCTCCTCTAATTCTTTGCGGCTGTACACGGGATTTGCTGTGCTTCTCCACTGGATCACGCTAATGCTTCCATCTTCATTTGTTTTGACGCTTCCGTCATCGTCCTGCGATATTAATTTCTGGCAATGAGAGTAAATGTCATCATAAATCCACTCGTTTACATCAGGAGTGCCAACGCCTAATATCGAACCTTGCGACTGCCCTACGCGGGCATAGGCTTTGACCCATGCGTCTTTTGAGATTTTTGCCACCTCGTCCAAAGCCAATGAAAAATATTGTCCGCCTTCTAAAGAATCGGGGACATCCGCTGACCGGAAATAAACTTCTGATTTATTCCGACATGTATATATCGAATCGGTTTTGTGGTATTGCCCCTGCAACTCCGTGCCGTCAATCGCTGATTCAAATCCCTGAAGCAACTGGCTCTGTTTGAAAATTTTGTATGTTGGCGAAACAACGAGTATGCGGCTTTTCGGCGCTGCTGAAGATAACTTTTGCAATATCCACAATGGCAAAATGCACGATTTGCCGCCGCCGGTGCCAGCGAAGCAGAAGGTTAGGCGGCTGTTGGATTGTAGAGCCAGTTTTTGGAAACGGTGCAAAGGATAGTGACGTATGCTGTCGCGAACCTCGCCCCATTTGACTGGTTTAATTTTCTTTGTTTTCGTCGTTTTCATTCTCTCTCGCTGTGGTATCGATTAATGGCTTTGAAGTTGCGTCGGTAAATTTGATGCCCGTGATAATGTTTTGCTGGACGATTGTATCTTCGCCTAAAATTCTCTCGGAAAAATCTAACCAGATTTTGGCTGCGGCGATAGGATCGCGTTCTGCCAAGGTGTCAATAGCTTCACCTAATTGTTGCTTGAATTTTGTCGTGCGGAGCCTGTCGGTTATGGTAACGATTATCCATTTGCCAAAATCCTCTGCATTTTGAATTTGTCGCGGTGATAGTTTTTCTTTCAGCCTACCGTAAACCTTTTCGGTTTTAGTCATTGCTTTACCGAGTGCTTTGGTTATTTCGCAAATGATTGCGTCGCCCTTTGTGGGGCTAATTACGTTATCGTCTATTAGATTTTGAATATTCTGCCTGCGCCAATGTGCGTCGCCGTATTTTTTACACCGCGTCCATTCTGATTTTATTTTTGCCTCTTTCTCTGCAGCTAATGTTTCGTCGGTACCAAGTTGAAATGCAACTTGCGTTTTCACCTTTTTAATAGAGCCATCGGGAAACATTTTGAATCGCCAAAACGCTCCAATGTTTGTTTCATATTCTCCGCGTTCATTTAGTCTCATATATATTTAGCTCCAATTCTTAATATGTGTTTTTAGTTTTTCTGGCGAATCAAGAATCTCCAACTCTCCAACGCCGGTTTCTGTATTAACGTTTATCACAACCGAACCTTCGATGGAAAGCATGGTAAATTTTTCAACTTCGCTTAAAGCCGCCCATTCCGTTTGCTTGACGGCGAAAATAATTCCCTTGGCGGTCATTATTTTCATCATCCTAATAATCGAATCCGATGATATCTGCGTGACGGTTTGCCATAGCGGCAATGTTTTCGATTGCAGGTGGAATAAATATGCGTCTACCCATTTTTGCCCATTGAATTCGATGATTTTGTCATTCATATACAGAACCATTCAATTAAATCAATAGGATTCCTTTGATTTAATTGAATGGTTGGGTAACATGTGTGAATTATGAAAACGAAAAAACCAAAACCGTTACAGCCGGATGATATAACCCAATATGAGCATGTTGAAGCCATTGAGTATTTGCTCGGTGAAATGAGAGTACACTTAAGCCTTATGGCTCATTCCGGAAAATCTGATAAATATGATGATGCAATAAACAAAATGGATGCGTGCATAACTTCTGTATTGAAATGCGGCGATTTTAATACAGGTAGAATCAGACTAGACATTCCGGACTTTGTAAAATTTGCGCGGCAGGGAATAAATGCACGGAATAAGGAATTCGGTGAATCTATAAAAGCAAGCGGAGCAAAACCTGTCGCTTCTGTTTCCTTCGATATTCATTCCGGAAAAGTGACAACAACGGAATGTGACACGCCACCTAAGGTAAGCCGTAAGCGGCTTACCTTAGGTGGCTTATGGGACAAATTTTGCCAGTTGAGATAACTAAAATGGCTCCATTGAGAGAGCCAGAATATTTTTATAAGGAATACGCTATATGTGTGAATTTCCGCAAATATCTAATGATGATACACGTAGGATAATCACGTTCACTGAGCCGTGTAACCGCATAATGAACGTTGAGATATTATTACGTAAAATACCCTATTGTGATTTTAGAAGGAATGATTTAACTTTTGAAATTGCTCATTGTAATGATAATTTAGAATGGTATATCCGTGGAGTTTATGCTGCAATTGCTTCGCTGCCTTAAATCCCTGTGTAACTCATTAGGTGCCACACAACGACATATTAGCCGGATAAACGGCTAATATGCCGTATCAGCCGAGATAATGCCTGTAAACCGCGTCGCAAGCAGGACGCACAATCTCAGGATTTGCCTTGACGTAATGGTCCGCCATGCCGTTAGAATGTCCAGCGAGCAAACGGCTCAATCTTTCACCATTGACGCAATTTGCCGCCTGCGTAAATGCCCCATCACGCAGCGAATCGAATTTAACTTCTGCTGATACGCCTGCTCTTGCGCGAATCTCCGAAAATACATTGCCAGCCGCTTGGCGATTGTATTTTGTGCCATGTTGACTGATGAATATATATTGCGATTTTTTTGGTAGTCTGGAAAGCAAATCCATTGTTTCCTGCCAGAGCACGGCAGCTCTGGTTATGCCAGTTTTATTCCGATTGCTAACATGATATTTTCGCTTAATATCAATGTCTTCCCAGCGGAGTTGCAATGTTTCGCCAAGGTGAAGGCATAGGTTTAAAGATACCGTGATTATTGCACGCCAGTTGTCGTTTGCGGCGGCAAGCAACCGATGAAAATCTTCACGGCTAATAGGCATTGGATTCTTTGGAGCATTTTTATCTTTGCAATGTAAGATTTTCAGGCGGTCTAATGCCTGCCGAATTTGGATAGCGTCTATGCCGTTTTTAAGTCCGCTGCTGATGATGGTTTTGATTCGAGAGTAATAGGCTTTTTTTGAGCTGGCGGATAATTCCGATGATTCGATTTGTTTTCGATAGACTATGAGTTTCTCAGGCGTTAAATCCGACAAATTTTTTACGCTTGTCTCGTTGGTGAATTTTTCAAAAACTTTGGCGGCTTCAATAGAGCTTCTTTTGCCTTTATTTTGCGCCAGATAGGTATCCAATATCGTTGATAAGGCAATTTCCTGCGTTATCTGGATTCGCCGGAATTCGGCTAATTCCGGTATCCCGATTTTGGCGGCGAATTCGGCTGGACGTTCAAGCAGTTGTGTCCGAACCCAGTCCAATACCGATTTTTCATCAATTTTAAAACTTGCTGATTTTTCAATGGTCCTATCTTCGGCGTCAACGGTAACAGATATGCTCGCTGGTTGGATCGCCAAAGATTGGCTCTGGGGCAATGGCTGGCTCCAGCCGTCTAATATATCGGCTGGCGACGCATCAACGCCGGAAATGGGCACTGTAAGCGTTGCCATGGGCATTTTGGTGGCTGTTATCTGCCGGAAACGGTGAATTGCACGGTTTTCATCGGCTTCGGAGAATCTGAATCCCGTGGATACGATTCTCCAACGCCCGTCGCTCTGCAGATCCAAGCCGGGAATGAGTTCTCCCCATGACGTTCGATACATTTTTTGCGGGCGTCCTGCACGATTTGACATTTTTGTATCCTCTGCTAGACTTAAAAACGTATGAAAATCACGCGATTTACATCGGTTTTTGATTTCATTTGCGCCATGGTAACAACTCTGCCAATGGCTGGCAACAATGGTGGTAACAATTATCCAGATTTTTTTGAAAACTATCGAAAATCAGGCTTTTAATCGCGTTTTTTTGCGGGCGTAATTCAGCGGTAGAATGCCAGCTTCCCAAGCTGGACGTCGTGGGTTCGAATCCCATCGCCCGCTTTCCATCAAGGCTGTTCACTGACGGTGCCATAGACTTCGCCACGCTATTAGCCGGGCCGGTTCGCAGGTAACGCAGTCGTCCGGCCTGCATGGGTTGTGTTTCCGATGCAGGTAAGACGCCTGCGGCACATGTGCGGTCGGCGCGACGGCACCAACCGATAAATTGTGCTAAGTAAATACGGAGGCATCTTTGGGATCTTTACGATTTTTTCGTCGGGTACGCATTGCACCGGGCCTGACGCTGAATTTAACAAAGCATGGTGCATCACTTTCTGCGGGCGTGCGCGGTGCCCATGTAACGGTAGGAAGAACCGGCATACGCCGCACGGTGGGAATCCCCGGCACCGGAATTTTCTACACATCCCACACCGGTTTGCACAGCGGCGTACATACCGCAACCCACCTCAATCAGGCGCCGCGCTCGCCCCCCGCGGCACGATCGTCCAAAAAACTGTTCATCGCCTTGCTGTTATGCGGCTTGCTGGGCCTTCTGGGCGCACATCGCTTCTACACCGGCCATTGGTTTAGCGGAATTTTAATGCTGCTATTAACCGTCACCGGTTACGGCCTGCTCATCACCCTTATCTGGTGGCCTATAGATTTTCTAATCATTGTCTTCGGCGAATTCCACGACGGCCACGACGCGAGACTTGCCTGGTAACAGCGATATGTTTCCATATCCCCAAACGCATGGCACCAATGAGCCAATGGTGCGCAATGGGGCGCTTTTTGCGCAAAATGACGCCCGGCTGGATGATCTGGTCAAGGCTTGGCTGGGCCTGCCGGAAGCGATCAAGGTAGGCATTGCCGCCTTAGTGCAAGCCGCTGGTAAGGAGGCGAAGCCGTGAACAGTGAAACCCGTATGGCCCTCGTTTCGCATCTGGCCCGCCGTAATACCGTCCGGTGCTGCCGTGGATATCCCCACGGTGGACGTTTATGACCGCTGTGGCGCTGCTGGCGCTAACTGATTCGCCGGCGCAAACCTGCAGCCTGATGTGGCTGGCCCGCCTACGGCTGTCCCGGACGCGCTACGACCCATGATATTGTGGGATTGCGAAGGCGGCCAGCCGCCGCTGAAAATCCAGCCAGTTTCGACGGCGTTGAAGCGTCCAGAAAACTTCAGCCGCCGCGCACAGCCGCGGAAACGTCTGCCGCCACAGCGCGCTTAAATTGGGAACATGCCCCGTCCATAGGTTGGCTTGCGCACCAAGTAGCCGGGGCCGCTGTGTGGCAGCCAAACCGGGCCAATCCGGATCAAATGAATAGACCCGTTGCAGGGAGGTCCATTTCAGCGGGTAGTCAAAATACAGGTACTTCGCGGGGCAGCGGACCACCTGATGTCCGCTTTCGGCCATTGCCGCCGCCACATTCAGCGGAGATTTTGAATGCCAATCCATCGCGATCATTCCCGGCGGAGATAAATGCGGGCTGCTGTGCCAGGATATCATTTGCCGGCCCAGCGCTGTGACCATTCGGGATATGCGATCCTCAAAATAGCCCTGCAACGCTTCCATCAACTTTATATCAATATTTCCGGGCCGGACATAACGCTCCCTCCATTCATATTGTCCCGGTGCCGGTTCAAGGCGCAGCCGACGTATCAGCGCCTGGCAGCCTTTTGAATTTTGCCAGTTGCAATAGTCCACTTCATCGCCACCGGTATGCAGGTAGGGTCCGGGGAACATTTCAGCGGTCCGGCCCAATACTTCGGATAAAAAATCAAATACCTTGGGTTTACCCGGATCCATGGTGGGGTACTTGCGCGGAATGCTGTGCGCATTGTTTGAGCACGCGAGCCAAGGGTAGGCCCGAACTGCCGCAATGCAGTGGCCAGGCATTTCTATTTCCGGAACAACAACAATATGCCGCCTGGCGGCATACGCCACCACCGCACGGATATCGGCCTGCGTATAGAAGCCTCCGTATAGTCCTTGGGCATTGAAATGCCGGCTGGCGGATCGCGGAAATCCGAAGCCGATGCCTGGCCGCCAGGCCCCGATGGTGGTCAAACGCGGGTACTTTTCGATGGCCACTCTCCATCCGAAATTGTCGGTTAAATGCCAATGGAAAATATTGAGTTTCAGCAGTGCCATGGCGTCGATCAATTGTTTGACCTCACCGACATCAAAGAACATCCCGCTGACATCCAGCATGTAGCCACGCCACCGCAATCGCGGAAAATCCTCAATGTGCGTGGCGGGAACCTCCCAGCCGCCACCGGGCCCACGGCGAACCAATTGCAATAAAGTCACAATGCCGTTGAATAGTCCATGCGCATGAGACGCGCTCACCGTGATGCATCGGCCATCGGGCAAAACTACCAGCCGATAGGCCTCCATTTGCCGCCAATGTGGCCCCGCATGAATTGGTGCGGCCACCAATCGCAGGGTGATAGTATGGCGGTGAGAGCCATTTTGCGCGGCCCAAAGATGTAATCCCAGGCGTTGGCGGACGGTTTCAATAAGATAAGCTGTCAATTCAGAAGCCTGCGGCCCGGCGTGCGAGGCATCAATTGTCGTGCCGTTGGAAACTGCAAATGGTGGGGAAGCCAAGCTCTTCACTGATGTTGGCCAGGGAATCAGGCCGGGGAACGACGGTGTTGCACCCGTGCCGTTCGCCCGGGCATGAAAATCGTTCGGATGAATAGTATCCTCCAGCATCAGCCCGGTCATCGCCGCACCGGCTTGCCTGATAATTTTACGTCGTGACGGGTTCATAAACACACTTCTCAATTATATCGTGACAGCTAAAGCATAACGACCGACTCTAAGCAGGTAATTATTTACGCATACTCGTTTGCCGCACTCGATACCGCGGTTGCGGGTTGCCGTCGCCCGGGCATTCGGTAGCCATGGTAGAAAACCTGTAGGCATTCACGGGCAGGGGGTTAATAACTTGTGGTGCGGGCTTTCCTTTCCGCATTCCTTACGACGGCAGACAAAAACGCCTGCACCACGAAAAAAAAGGCAACGGGATAAAGGGCAATCCGTGAACGGTTACGAAAGCCCATTGTCGTTTTACGCACAACGCCGTGCACGGTTACCCATTCACACTTCGGTCAGCATAGTGCGTTGCGTGCGCTCAGGGGAGTTACTTTTTGGCCATCTTGGGTCGGAACGGGTGATTTTTTTTTGGCTCCGCGACGAATTTTGATAAAAAGTGGTACAAGAATTGATGAAAAGTGGACCTTCCATTTCCGATATAAAAGTTTATAGTCATGTACAGCAAATTGCTTGTTGGCGATCACGGTTGTCGAATCGGGTGGCCGAGATGAAAAATTACATTGCCGAGTTCAAGGGCGTTTCGCTAGGCGGTGTTGCACAAAAGTAATGTCGGCTGTTGTTACAGGAGTGTCTTCTATGAACACTTGCGTAGTCGAGAATATTTCAGGCGAAGATCATTTAATGCGCTGCTGTAGAGTGAGAGAAAACGCAAGCACGCCTGTCGGGTGGTCCAAGGGTGCCACGAAGGGCTTCACCCTCATTGAATTGCTGGTGGTGATATCTATTATCGCCCTGCTGATTGCATTATTGCTGCCCGCGCTGGCCCGTGCCAAAGGTGACGCGGAGCAGATTGTCTGTGCTTCTAATCTGCGTCAAATCGGCGTGGCGTTGCAGGAATATTCCAATGAGTACGGGGGTTATCCCGTGACGAACGATAATATGCTCCCCTTCGGTGGATTCCGCACGAGCGTGGGGGGCGGCAACTTTGTTGCACAATGGGGATTTTCGTTGCTATACAACGAATCCTTTGGTGTGGTCAACAACCAGATGGTCAATGTTCGCCCTGGCATCCTTACGCCCAACGCGAAGGGCCTTTCAATTCTCTTTTCAACCCAGCCTGGCGTGATCAGCCAACCGAACCAGATTAAGCCATCTTTTTACGATCCGAATAGTGGTCTGCTGAATCGGTGGGATTTTTACGCCGGCTATTGTTACTGGGTGGATCGTGGTACGGCCAATGCTCCGCCCGGCTCAAATTTTCCGGTGGGATACAGTGAGGCCTACGACATGCGTGTCCGCGAGCTTGCCGGTATCAGGCTGCCGAATTACAGCACGTGGAGTTTTTACAATAATACCGATACAGAGCATATGCCGGCGGAAAATCCGCAGTCGAATCCCGGCGCGCTTCTCGCCTCCGACGTCGCGCTTATAAGCGCGGCAGGTGGCGTATCGCCCACCAATCCGGGAACATACATGGGTGAATTCGCGACTTGGGGACAAGGTGCCGGCGGTCAGGGATCCGGCTACGCGCCTGCATCCAACCATGTCAATACGCCCAATCATAACTATTTGCCGGATGGCGTACATGAGCTGTATAACGAGGGTGCGGTTGTATGGCAGCCAATGTCTCAGGTCAAGGTACGCACTATGGAGAAAATTTCCTATGGCTCCGGCTTTTATTTCGCGTGGTAATTTTGTTGATCGTGCCACTCCGCAATACTTCCTGGATCAGACCAGCGGTATTGCTTAGTAAATATTCTGTTTCTGTCCCCCCGGTCATGAGCGGCAATTACTTGAGATGGACGGACAATTAATAACGTCAAAAATCGTAAGGTTTATTGCCTCCAGGCGCGATAGGTGTTTACCCAGGCGACTTTATAACAGGAATAAATAATTTTTATGAATAACGAAAATAATGTTTGCGGAAGACGGGCATTTATGGGCGGAGCTTTGGCTGCGGCGGTTGCGTCGAGTCTCCATATTGATCGCGTGGCCGGTTCATCGGTGCCTGCGGTGGCCGCATCAAAAGGCCAACGCGTGGGAATCTCCGATGCGGCGTATGGTCGGGCGTGGAAGCGTGCTGCATCGCTTGTATCGCGCATGACGTTGGCGGAAAAATTCGGACAGGTGAATAATCCCGGTAACCAGGGGCCGTGTGATGGAACCAACGGAGTTCCCGCGATTGCCCGACTTGGTTTGCCACCCTATAACTACGCCTCCGATGAAGGATTACACGGCTTAGTCGATCCGTTCGTGGCAACATCGTTCCCGCAGCCACTGGCGATGGTCTGTTCATGGAACCCGGATTTGGCTCTGCGGGTCTATACGGCTGTATCCGATGAAGCGCGTGCCTACCACAAGAAGGAAAAATGGGGTTTGTCTTACTATTCCCCCCAAACGCTCAACCTGCACCGTGACCCGCGCTGGGGACGATGTGAAGAAGCACCGGGAGAAGACCCCTGTCTGGCCGGAACATGGGCGGTGCAGGTCGTGCGCGGCATGCAGGGCGATGATCCCAATTATTTGAAGACCACGGCTTGTGCCAAGCATTTTATATGCAACAACACCGATGACGATCGGCAACGTGTGTCCGCTTCCGTCGACCCGCGAAGCTTTTGGGAGTATTACACCCGCGCTTATCAGGCCTGCGTGCTGGAAGGCGATGTTTTTACGTTCATGGGGGCGTATAACGCTATTAACGGCGTCCCATGTTGTGGTGACCGCTTCCTGCTGACCGACCTGCTGCGGAAGCGCTGGGGATTTCGCGGATATGTAACGTCGGACAATCCCGCGGTATTTAATATTTATGATCCGCACCACTATGTTGCAACGCGGCCGCAGGCTGCGGCGTTAGGTATTCAGGCCGGGTGTGACCTGATTCGTTTTACAGGACAAAAGGCCAACCTGACGGACAGTTTGCCACATGCGGTAGCTTTGGAACTCCTGAGTGTGTCGGACCTTGATCAAGCGATAACCCGCCTGCTGACAGTGCGCATTCTTCTGGGGGAATTGGACCCCCCGGAAAGTGTTCCCTACAATCGCATCGACTTTGATGTAGTAGATTCGCCGGCCCATCAGGCCTTGGCCCTGGATGCGGCGCGGCAGTCGATTGTTCTATTAAAAAATCAGCAGCACTTTCTTCCGCTGGACAAATCCAAATTATCAAACGTCGCTGTGATCGGCCCCACGGCGGGATTCCATCTCGGTGGTTACAGCGGTCGGCCATCGGTGCGTATATCACCCTATCAAGGCATCGCCGCCGCATTGGGGGTGACGGTACATAATCATGATGGACAGATCTGGCCCGATGAGCTTAAGAGCGTGCACACTGGCGTTCGAACACAAGCTTCAAGCGAAGGTGGAAGAAACATTTGGCGCATTGAGAACGGTTCCTGGGTGGAATACAATCCGCAGGATTTTACCGGTAAAAATCGCATCGCCATCCGCATGGCCAGTATTGGTGCACGAGCGCTGGTGCGGGTTTGCATTGACCGCCTTGATGGCCCGCAGATCGCCACGTTGCGTGTGCCGCACACCGGAAATTGGCAAAGGTGGACCACGGTATCAGCCCCCATCAGCGGCGTAACCGGCAAGCATAATGTGTTCTTCAAATTCACCGGTAAAAGTACTGGTCCGGGCAAAGGACTATGCAATGTGGAGTGGTTCCAATTGCAACCGCTGAATTCCGCGCCGGTACCGCAACCCCGCCCGGGTCACCCCGCAGTGGTGTACCATCCGGGGTGCAGTGTCGCCGGGCCCAAGGATGAAGTGCTGTTTTCCAACGCTGTGGCCGCCGCGAAGACGGCTGATGTCGTCATATTGGTTTGCGGCGTAGATCAAAGTGTGGACCGTGAAGGGTATGACCGCAAGGATATCCAACTTCCCGGCGTGCAGCATGAGCTGATTAAGGCGTGCTTTCAGGCCAACCCCAATACCGTATTGGTACTCAACAGTAATAATACTGTCGCAGTGAACTGGGAACAGGAAAATCTCCCGGCGATTGTGGCGGCAATTTTCGCCGGCCAGGCCCAGGGAACCGCGATTGCTGATGTGCTGTTCGGCAATTACAACCCTGGCGGAAAAACCTGCTGTACCTGGTATAAATCCGTGGATCAACTGCCTCCCTTTCATAACTATGACATTATCCCGAACAGCCAAAAACAAACGTCGAAATCGGGACAGGTTTCGGGCCGCACGTACATGTACTTTGCGGGCGATCCGCTTTATCCGTTTGGGTACGGTTTAAGTTACACGACATTCCAATACAGCGATCTGCGGATTTCCTCTTCCGAGCTTTCCCCCGGTAAGAGTATCAAGGTGTCGTGCAAAATCACCAATACCGGTTCACTATTTGGTGCGGAAGTGGCGCAATTCTATGTTGTCGCTCCTAAGTCGCCGGTGAAGCGCCCCATCAAGGAATTGGTGGGGTTCAAACGCGTGGAACTCAATCCGGGCGAATCACGAACCATTACTTTTGAATTACCATACAATACTCACGCGCTATGGTATTGGCATGAAGGCCGGCGGAGGTTTGTCCTGCAAGATGGTGTGTTGAAGCTGCTGATCGGCAGTTCGTCTGCGGATATTCACCTGCGGGGTGAAATTGATCTGCGGCCGGACAACGACATGGCGCTGGGCGGTCCAAAAACATTGTGTACAACCGCATGCGGTGTTTCATAAGCGTAGTAATACGCGTCTGGTTTGGCGGCGTGGAGAAATGATTCGATGACCGATCCGGCACCAGCGGCAGCGGCAAATGACCATCGGCGTTTTCGTCTTCGCGGCTACCGCTGGGTTATTTGCGCTGCGCTGTTTGTCGTCATTGCTTTTAACTACATCGACCGGTTTGTCCTTTCGGACCTTCAACCGATACTTCATTCCAAACTGCACATCGGCGACATTGGCTATGGCCAGATTGTGGCCGCTTTTTCCGCGACCTTTGCGCTGGGCTACGCACTGTGCGGCTGGTTTATGGATAAAGTTGGTATACGCCTGGGATTTTTAATCACGGTCGTGGTCTTCAGTGTTGCGGAAGCGGGCATGGCACTGGCGGACGGTGTCACGGGTTTTATCATCGCCAACGCGGTACTGGGCTTGGCACAGGCGGCGACATTTCCCGGTGCGATAAAGGCGGTCGGGCAGTGGTTCCCGAAAAAAGAACGGGCTATTGTGATCGGAATCGTTAATGGAGCGACCAGTGCAGGCGTCATTCTGGCTCCGATTCTAGTGTCGCAAAGTATTCCCTGGTTTGGCTGGCGCGGGGCCTTTGTCGCGGCCGGAATCCTGGGATTGTTCTGGGTGATATGGTGGTTCTTCCAATACCGTGATCCATTGGTCAATCCGCGCGTCTCGCCGGCGGAACTGGATTACATCGGCAGCAATGCGTCCCCGCCGACGGTTCATATCAGTTGGTCGTCACTACTGACTTATCGCCAGTCGTGGGCGTATATTATTGCCGTCGCAATGACCGGGCCGATCTGGTGGTTTTATCTGGCTTGGATTCCCAATTTTTTCAATCGACAGCACCATCTGGATATTAAGAGCATGGTGCTGCCGGTGCTGATTATCTACGGCATGGCGGATGCCGGCAGTGTATTCGGCGGGTGGCTGTCTTCCTGGCTGCTGGCCGGCGGATGGAGCGCCAATGCGGCGCGAAAGACGGCAATGCTGGTTTGCTCGCTGTTTGTCCTGCCCGTATTTATCGCCGCCCGCTGCGACAATGTTTGGCTGGCTTCTCTGCTGCTGGGAATGGCGACTGGCGGCCACCAGGGTTTTTCCTCCAATATCTACGCCATGGCCTGCGATACGATGCCGGGAAAGGTTATCGGCTCGCTGGTTGGGTTGGGCGGTCTGGTGGGATCTGGGCTAAGCACTTTTACCGCACTGGCCGTGGGGTGGATATTGCACGTAACGCACAACAGCTACGCACTTCTGTTTGCAATCCCCAGTTTGGCCTATCTTGCAACCCTTCTGGTGATTCACATAATCAATCCACACTGGCAGTCGGCGCAAGGTGGTGCGATTTCCACGGCGTAAATTGTGCTGCGGCGGGCATGACTGTTTTGTGACATCCTCCGTTCAGGCGGTTTGGTCAACGACCTGATTTGTTTTATATAGTGCGCGGACTTATGCTACTGTCTGAACAATCCGAGATTTGACGAATGATAAATATAGCCTTGGTCATTGATGCCGTCGGAAGTTATGGAAGCGGCCTGCTTCGCGGGATATCACGTTTCGCCCACACCCACCCCAACTGGACCGTGGAATATGAACCTTGGATGGAGGAAGAAAATCTGCCGCGCTGGCTTTTTCGGGGCAAATTTCAAGGGGTGTTGTGCCGTATCAGAAATCCGCGTCAGTTTGCATCACTGCGACGCTTGCGCGTGCCGATAGTGGATCTGGGATCCCTCGAGCCGCCCAAGGGAATTGCCAATATTCACTCCGATCATCAGGCCATCGCGGAACTTGCTGCGGATCATCTGATTCAGTGCGGTTTGCAGACCTTCGCCTACTGCGGTTTTGAATCGCAGCAGGCATCGGAGCAACGTGCCGCGGCATTTCATGCGTATATGTCCGAAAAAGGTTTCAACCCCCAGGTATTTATCAGTCCAAGCCGGCGGGGGGGCGGGGCGGGGCGCTCGCCGGGCTGGCGTTCAAGCATTGATTATGCTCATTTGTTGCCGTGGCTTAAAGCTCTTCCCAAGCCGACCGGCATCATGGCCTGCAATGACATCTGCGGACGACTTGTCCTGGCGGGATGTCAACACGCCGGGATACATGTTCCGGCGGAAATTGTGCTCGTGGGAGTCGATGATGACGAAGTGCTGTGTGAATTAGCCGTGCCCACCATGACTTCTATCAATCCGGCGGCTGATAAGATTGGATTCGAAGCGGCGGAACTGCTCAATAGTATCATCGGGGGTGTCAAGGTGCCCGACAAGCCACAGTTGGTTCAGCCGGCCGGGGTGATTACCCGCACGTCCACGGACACGATCGCCGTAGCCGATAAAGTGGTGGCAAAAGCCCTAAGATATATCCGGGAATATACCGGCAAGGCGTTGACGGTTGACAAGGTGCTGGATTATCTGGCCAATGAAAACATGCTGGTATCGCGCTGCACACTGGAGCGCCGATTTGTTTCGGTCGCGGGATTTTCCCCCTATGAAGAGATTAATCGTGTGCGACTTAACCGCATTGAGCGTCTCTTGCTCAACACCCGCTATCCGTTGACGCGCATCGCTGAACTCACCGGGTTTGACGCGGAATCACATTTGAACAGATTCTTTAAGAGGTATCGCGGTCAAACCCCGGGCCGCTTCCGCCTGCAAGCACCGTGACGGACCGCTGTGATCGGAAAAACGGTGCTATGGCAAATCCGTCCCCGGCAGGGGGTTATATATATGTCCATCTAATGTTTCTGATCAAAGGTGGTATGCGACCTGATGAAAGGCAGTATTTCTGTTGGCCGCTCGGCGGCGTAAACTCCTGATACGCGCGCGGTGGCATCCCAATAAGGCTTCATTCCGGCTGGCACATGTACTGGTTTTCGGAATAATAAAGGTGCCTTAAACCAAAACTTTCGCATACTGACGTGCTGGATTGCATTGCCCGATGGCACAACTACCCAAGCAGGCCCCAGTTGCCCTGTTCGCCCCATTGAATCAATATCCGGATTCACCGGCACAATTGCAATATCAAAATTCTTCGGGTCTACGGGAATGCAGATTGGGCAATAGGCCGGAAAATTCCGCGGCACCGGCTGCAAGTTGACCATCGGCGGGTTAATGGGTGCGGACATCTCGGGCGGGCCGGCGACCCAACGAATCGATCTCGGCGGCAAAAACGGCTGCATGGGCCATGCTTTAGCGCTGTTGATCGCGTGAGTCACCGTGTCCGGCACGTTTGCCATCGTAATTTTCCCATCGGATAGAACGCGGGTGTTTCTGCCTGACGAAAAGGGCTGCCCACCCCAGACGATTGACGACAGAAGAATCGCAATTGATGCGGGAACGAAGAAACACTTTTTCATAACAGCCTCTCATGGCTAGGCCAACAAAGTGATCTGCCTATATTATCACAAGCTGCGGTACCGAAAACAAGCGGGCGATAACCGCGTGAATACTGCCTTTTTGCCAATTTACGAAAATTGATAATGAGTCCTTCAGACTGCCCGGCGGGATCTGTCGTGAATTAAAAAGCTGATGCGATCAGAATGAATTTCACGGCTACGGCTTTACCAACCGAAAAATTATAAGGCACTATTGTCAGGCACGCGTTGTCAGGTACTTTGACCTTTTACCGGAAATGTCTTATGTTACATTTTATTGTCTTGGATAAATTTCATTATTCGATCCAAGGCGCAAGGATTTTAATATGGCATGGTCGCGAGATAAGCCGGCCCTCGTTGAATCCGGAATTAATTTTTCGGATCACAAGGCGGCAGGTCTCCGTGTCGGTGCCTGTTTGCCGGAATTAACGCCTTGGCTGTTATTCGTTGCGCGCGGCGTTGCGGTGTTTACCGAAGCGCAGCTTGCCCCCCCCCCCCGCGCTATGCGCGAATGTGTCCCCGCCAGCATCGGTGAGCCTCCATAATCAAGGAGCCTTTGTATGAAAATGGCTCCGATTCGGCCGCTGCGTTCCCGGTTTGCCGCCCTGGCCCCAGCGAATTTGCGTGACACGTTCGACCGGCATTCGCGCCTTGTAAATATCATCGCCCTGGCCGTTATTCTGCTGGTGGTGGCTGGCTTGGCGGGCTGGACCGCGCCGCTGGAAAGATTTTTTATCCGCCATACGGTCCGGCGGATCGACCGCCCGCTGGCGCATTGCCCGGTACATTTTGTTACCGCCATGGTTTCGGACGGCCAGGGCGGCGCTTGGATCGCCGGTGAGGATTCCGGCATTTACCATTATCAGCCCGGCTGGCCATCCCGTTGGCAGCACTACGACCACGTTAATTCGCCGGGGCTGATCAGCAATCACATCTGTTCCCTGTGTCTGGATGCCAAGGGGCGTTTGTGGGCCGGCACGCTGCGGCACGGCGTATGCGTCTATAACGGTGTAAAATGGAAACACTACTGCCTGCTTAATGTCCCGTTGGGCTGTCATGTCGTGGCCATCACATCAAACCCTTATGATCGATCCGTATGGATGTGTACGGAAGCGGGAATCAGTATCTATGAAACCAGCAAACATAAGTGGCGTTACATACCGCAGGCCACACCGGGAAGGTCGGATGACCTGACCGCCGCCAATGGCCTGCCGCCGAATCCGGACTCTGTGGCTTTCAACCGTGAGGGAGTTGCCTTTGTGGGAACACAATGCAACGGCGTGGCCATAGCAATTCCGCCCTACCGGCAGTGGACCGTCATGCAAGGGCCGCGAAAAATGCCGATTACTCCGTCTGGCCAAGGCTTGCCCAGCAATCTGGTCAATGAGGTGGTGGCGGGACACCATGGCCGTATTTATGTGGCCACCGATGCGGGTCTGGCTTGGAACAGACTCCATCACAATCCGTACCTGTTCCATTACGAGCAGGGGGCCGACTATGCGGCGCGGGTGCGCGGACTGTGGCATCCGCCGGCGAATTTCAAAATGCCGCCACGGAGTTTTCTGCGCAAGTTACCCTCCGGGGATCATATCAATTGTCTCGCGCAGGATGCGACCGGCAAACTGTGGCTGGGAACGTGGCGCAGCGGCTGCTGGACCGATTCGCTTTACCGGGGCTGGCCGCTGGGGTGCCTTCGGGAACGTGTGCCGGGCGTGCGGCGTTTTGGGCGTCTTGATGTTTCGGCCATTCTGCCGCTGGCGGACGGGCGGACACTCGTGGGGCATTATGGGGCGGGCGTTACGGCAGCGCACTTTGTTTCGCCGTCGCCGTGGAGCCGGATGGCTGCCGCAGCGAAAGGCTGGGCGGCAAGGCTGGTCCCGCCGTTTTGGCACGCGGGGCTGCCGACGCCGGCCAAGGCCCCGACTTCGCAGCGGTTGGCGGCGTTGTACCAGGAACTGCTGAAAAATAATATCCCGCGAAAGTACGCCGGCCCGCAGGTTGTGCCCATTACCGACGACTGGCGAACACAGGGAACTTGGCTGGGAAGATATGGAAGGTATTGGGCGTGCTTGTTCGCGTGCGGTCCAAACTGGCCCGATTACGTTTGGGTGCCTGGGCCGTTGCCCTTGGACCACAGGGAGGGAATTGGGCCACATCACAGATTGCACGACAACGGACCGTACCATCTTCCGGACGGCGATTCGGTGCGTTTTTTTGTGACCTGGTTGGCCACCGCCAAAAAGCGTGTGCTGGAGCTGCCGGAGGTATACCTTGATCAGATGGTTGCCATGCGCGCTGCGACATGGAAATGGGACCGGCGAGAGGCGGAAATCGACGACCACGGCGAGCGCTACCCTACAACTTGGCAGGGGCCGGGTTTATACGTCTACCTCCATATTCCATCGGGGGCCTACACGTTATCGCTTTATTTTTTCAACAAGGACGGCCATAGTTGGAAGAATCGCAATCGCGATTATGTCGTGTCGATGCTTTCTTTGGCCGCATCCTACCATTTTGGCACCACATTGGAGCCCAACACCGCGCCGCTGGCAAAGATGCGTGGAACAGCCGAGAGCCGGGTGGTCAATTTCTGGGGTGGGGTCTGGAAGCGGTTCCTGGTGCGCGGACCAATGAGACTGGCGATTCGTGTGGCGAAAAATTACTCCATTAATGCCATTCTCCAGGCGGCGATGCTGGACCCGCTTTCGCAGCACCCGGCACCGTATTATTACGGGTACCGGGCGTGGCAGGCCCATGAAAAACAAAGGCGTAAATTCCGCACGCAATTGGTGGCTGCATGGCAAAGCCGGCAGTTGCCCGACGATCCGCCCGCGAGCGCGGGCGACGAGGGTTTGGCCGCAGCCCGGCAAATAATACGAATTCTCAATGTGCTCGAGCACCGCGACCCCGCCGTTTGGGCGGCCAACCAGCGGTTGGTTTATCTGTCGGTTCTGCGCTGGTGCGTGGCGCACTACGGCGCAATCCCGAAAGATCCCGGAGCGTCGCGAATAGCGGAGAAGTGCTATTACCACTTGAGCTTGTTTCACCGTTGGGAACTGGAGGAAAAATCGCGCGGCATAACGCCATCGAGAGCAATTGAAAAGGGCTTGAAGTGGGACCACGTTCACTTTTATTACCGTGGTTTGGAAGCCGGCGCTATTCGGAAATTTGTGAAAGGGCTGAAAGTTTCGCTCCGCGAGATGGCGGCAAAGTGAGATCATTTCGGGTTTCGGATGTTCCGGAATTCGTGAAATAGTTGTTTTCTTTTCAGGAGTAATCCCATGTTCAACACAATTTGTAATCGGATCAACCTCAGTGGTAGAAGAACCGGGCCGACTGCGACCGCCGCACTCGCCGCACTGCTAGCGGTAGGGATCGGAGGAATCGTCGCGGTGCACGGGGAAATCCCCGCTCCGGCGTGTTATAGCGCTGGCAACCAATGCCCCTCTATCTCAACATCAACATGTCAAATCTTGGACCAGTACGGGGGACAGGACGCGGCATCCCTACCTGCGGTTTACTCCGGCTACAACGCCGGAGCAGGGTGTGGTAATAGCCTATATCCAAACGGCCAACCTACTGGCGGATATTGCGGCGGCTTTGTGGCCAATATAGGATGCACCACGCCCGGGCAGTGATGATATAAGCTGGTTTTACGATGCGCCCATGCAGTCGTCGTACGAAGCGGCTTGGAGCGGCATCTGCTGATTTGACTGACTGCTGGCTCATAGCGCGACACTCTCGGCGGCGGCTCCAGGCTTTGCAGACCAAACGCGACATGGAACGCTGTCGTGCCGGTTGTGGGGCGGCTTAGTACTTGGCAGGATGCACTCGGTAGATGGTCCGGCTGTATAGTCAACACAGTCTTCAATCGTGCCATTGGCAAACGCCTGGGTGCACTATGCAATAATCTAGATATGAAATTGGGTGAAAACAATGATTACCTTTCCAGTTTTCTGTAAATCCTCTCTACTCTTTGTCATTGGGGCCCTGATGGTCATGGATACGGGGCACGCTGGGCGGGTATCTGGCTCGGACCTTGGTGGCCGCATGGACAAGCTGTTCGGACAGTATAGATTGATCAAAACGGTTGACATGAGATCTCGGGTCAGGGAGGTACAGTATCCCTTTTTGATGGTTCCGCCGCCGTGGCCCGGCAGAACGCACGTCGGTATTATTCGCTGGCGGTACAAGGCTGAGGGGCAGAAGTATTACATTAAAACGGTACCATCATCCGGGTTTGCGCCCGGATTCAATTATATCATTACTTATAATGGCCACCAATATGATTTTTTCGTCCGGGCGGATGGTAACCTTTACTTTCGCACCAGGGACATGCGGAGTTGCCCGGTGCTTTCGCCTAATCCGTTTTTCTATCCTCTTTATTTCATTGACAGTAGCAACGACCAACGGTTTTCCTACGCAATAATGCTCTGGCAAGCGCGCAGCCGAAAGATAGAAAATCGCATTATCGCGGAGGTACATTGGGAGCAACACGTCCCTCCGGGCTACAGCGCCGTTGCGGAAGTTCCAGCCAACGGGACGATGAATAAACGGCCGTTTCTCTTCAAAATATTCTTCGGGTGGCACCCGAGCTACCTCCCCATCCGTGTGGAGTCAGTCTATCGCACGGGCGGAGGTCCGATTTTGCGTTACGATATCTTATCGTATGCGAAAACGATGATTAATGGTCACCCATTCTATTGGATGAAATCCGGACGGATGCGCGATTATACCCAGAAGGGTCAGGTTTGTATCGACTCACGCACGGATGTACTGTTTCAATAGAAATGTCACGGGTACTCGTTTCAATAGAAGTGTCACCCCATGGGTGGCGAAGTCAAGCCTG
>DAHVEJ010000062.1 GCA_027313145.1 Phycisphaerales bacterium
TCACCATTCTCGGCATTCCCGGCGTCCCGGCGGCACTATGCCGCCGGCTAAATTCCGACTCCCAACTCCGGCGTCCCGGTCTCGTCCCTGTAACCTGTCCCCTATAACCTGTAACCTACGGCCCTACGGCCCTGCGGGCCTGCGGGCCTACCCGCCGCCGCCGCCTACTGTCGATAGCAGTTTGATGTACGGCAGGAACACGGCCAGCACGATGAAACCGACGATGGTACCCAGAACCACAATCATGATGGGTTCCAACAGGCTTACCAGGCTGGTGACCAGTACATCCACCTCTTCATCGTAATTATCGGCGATTTTTGTCAACATTTTGTCCATGTCGCCGGTTTCTTCACCCACGTCAATCATGTTGACGACAATGGAATCCACGACGCGGGAATTACGCAACGGCGTGGCAAAGCCTTCACCCTCACGGATGGCGTCATGGACTCTTTGCATGGCTTTTTCAAACATTTTATTGCCGCAGGTATCGCGGGTAATGTTAATGGCTTCCAGAATCGGCACGCCGGCGGCCAGCAGGGTGCCCAGCGTACGGGTAAACCGGGCGACGGTTCCCTTGGAAACAATTTTGCCCATAACCGGGATGCGGAGTTTGATCCAATCCAACGCGGTGCGGCCGGGGCCGGTTTTACCGATCATTTTCAGCAGGAACCAGATCGCGAAGGGAGAAAATATAATATAGGCCCAGCCATATTCCTTGGCCACCCAGTGCGAGAAGTTCATGAGCATGATGGTAATTTGCGGCAGGCCGGTCTTAAACGAGGCGAACAATTTTTTGAATTTGGGAATAACAAAAATCATGATGCCGGTCACCATCAGAATGGCGAAGGACACCACCACGATGGGATAAATCATCGCACCCTTGATACGGCGTTTGAGCTTTTCGGCTTTTTCCATGAAGTCCGCCAGACGCTGGAGAATAACATCCAATACGCCGCCGGTTTCACCCGCCGCCACCATGTTGACGTACAGACGGTCAAAGACTTTCGGATGGCGATTCATGGATTCTGAAAGGGTAATACCGCCTTCGACATCGGCGCAGACGGACTCCAGCGTATTTTTAAGCAGGCCGGCCTTCTGCTGCTGCTGGAGAATTTTCAAGCTGCGGAGAATCGGCAGGCCGGCGTCCTGCAGGGTGGACATCTGCCGGGTGAATTGCGTCAGATGTTTACGGGAAACCTTACCAATGGTAAAGGTGATGTCATTAATTCCCTTTTTCTTTTTCTTGGTTGCAAAGCTGGCCATTTGCTGGTCCGGCGCGGGTGCTGCGCCGGCTTTGGCTTTGGTCTTTTTGACGCCTTTTTCCCGGGGCGGCTCAGTGAGGAAGTTGCCCTGGGCCCGAAGCTTGGAAATAGCTTCATCAGAATTGGCGGCATCCACATCGCCTTTAATCGTTTGCCCGGAGGCGTTAAGCGCTTTGTAAGAATACGTAGGCATTGAGAAATCTCCTTGTTCGCCGAGCCACCAGCCCGGCTTCCGCTGACTATATATACCGGCGAAACCGCCCGCCGGATAGCGGGGCGACTTCAATGAGTAATGAATAATGAGTAATGAATAAAGTAAATGGGGCATCACGGCTTGTTTTTTAAGCGGAGCGTTCGTATGGAGGCGAATAAAATGCGGCACAGTTCGTCAACAGAGCCAACCAATAGGTTGGCGACCTTGGAATCCAGGTTTCCGGAGTCCCGCAGGAGGCAAATCCAATACCGTGTTTCATGGCATTCCTTATAAGCTATGGAAATTTTTGCCGCCAGGTCCGCACTGGATAGTGCCGCATGTGCTTCCGCCAAGTTGGCTCCGATTGATGTGCCGCTACGAAGCAATTGTCTGGACAGCACAAATTCACATTTTTCTTTTCGCAGGGCCGTGCATATTTTAACGATCTGCAAGGCAAAGGCATATGCTTTCTCAAACCCCGGATTTTCCGCCGTTTTACTCATTATTCATTACTCATTGCTCTTTGAAGAATAAGCCGCGGCAGCGGATTATTCTTCCGTGATCGTCTGCTTGACGACTTCTTCGATGGTGGTGACACCTTCGTAGATGCCGATGAGGCCGGATTCGCGGAGGGTTCTCATGCCGCGCTTGCGGGCGGCGTTGCGGAGGAGGTTGGTGGAGGCGTGGGCCATAATCATTTCGCGCATTTCATCGTCCAGGGTCATGATCTCGCAAATGGCCAGTCGGCCCCGGTAGCCGGTATTGTTGCAGCTATTGCAGCCTCGGCCCCGATAAAACGCTTTGCCCCGCACATCTTCGGGGGTTAATTCCAGTTCCATAAGATGTTCTTCAGTGGGTTGATACTCTTCTTTGCATACCTGACAAATTCGCCGACACAGCCGTTGGGCCAGCACGCCTTCAATGGTTGCGGTGATCAGGAAGGGTTCTACGCCAAGGTCCAGTAACCGGGCGATGGAAGAAGGCGCGTCATTGGTGTGCAGGGTGGTAAAAACCAAGTGTCCAGTGAGCGAGGCCTGCGTGGCGATTTCCGCGGTCTCTTTATCACGGATTTCGCCCACGAGAATAATATCCGGGTCTTGCCGCAGGATTGATCGCAGACACCGCGCGAAGGTCAGGTCGATTTCCGAGCGAATCTGGACCTGCAAAATGCCGTCAATATCATATTCCACCGGGTCTTCGGTGGTGATGAGTTTGTCTTCAATGCTGTTAAGTTCATTAAGAGCCGCATAAAGCGTGGTGGTTTTACCGGACCCGGTCGGGCCGGTGACCAGAACAATGCCGTTGGGCTTATCAATGAGCTGGCGGAATACGCGCATATCGTCTTCGCGCATGCCCAGCTTATCGAGGTCGAGAGATACATTCGAGCGGTCCAGCACACGCAGCACGATGCTTTCACCAAAAATGGTGGGCAACACCGCAACACGCAAATCCACCGGGTGGCCCTGCACCATCAGGGGGATGCGGCCATCCTGCGGGACGCGGCGCTCGGCAATGTCCAGATTGGCCATAACCTTGATACGACTGGAGATCGCCATGGCGATGAATTTGGGGGGCGGGACCATTTCATACAGGACGCCGTCAATGCGGTAGCGCATTTTGAATTCAGTTTCAAAAGGTTCAAAGTGAATATCCGAAGCGCGTTCCTTAATGGCCTGCATGAGCACGGTGTTAAGCAAGCGCTTAACGGGGTTGGCTTCGGCCAGTTCCTTCAGGGTGTCAAGGTCGATGGAATCGCCGCGATCTTCCAGGGCTTTCAGCGTGGAGTCCGAACCGATTTCCGACATTAAATCCGAAAGCGAATCCTGCTTGGTTTCATAGTACCGGGCCAGAATTTTGGCGACTTCCTCCGGATCGGCGATGCAGGTAATAACCTTAAAGCCCATGAGGGTTTGCAGATCATCGACTACGCGAAAATTATCCGGCGAATCCAGAGCGATGGTGAGGGTTTTGGTTTTTTCATCAAACGCGATGGGGACAACACGGTACACGCTGGCCATCTGGGAGGGAATCTGTTTGACCAAATCCGTCGGCAGATCGCGCCCCGCGAGGTCGACAACTTCAAATCCACGCTGCGCCGCCAGCGCGAAGTTGAGATCTTTCTGGGAAATCATTCCCAGTTCCACCAGCACCTGTCCGATGGGGGTATTAAGGTGCCGGGCTTTTTGCTGGGTTTGCACCGCCAGGGCCTGATGCACCTGTTCACGCGTGAGGCGTCCCATTTTTATCAGCACGCGCCCCAGCGGACGATCCTTAAGTTGATCCACCGGCGGCATGGAGCCGGGCTTGGCCTCTGCGGGGTTGGGCATGGGCTTGGGCGTTCCGGGTTTTGGTGCTGGGGGCTGTTCAGCCATGATTACTCCATAGTAGCGCGGCGTAGCCGCTCAATGATCAATGAATAATGAGTAATGAATAATGTTTTTGGAACTTCATCATTGTTATTGATCATTGATCTTCGATCATTATTTCTCATACATCACATTCACATACTGCCGCGCGCCCAGCGGGCTGGGCGATTAACCACCACCCCCCGGTCGTGGCGCTGGGCAGCGGCATCCCGGCGGCATCCCGGCGCGCCGAGACCGCCGGCTAAATTCCAGATTCTAACTTCTAACTTCTTACTCACTTCTAACTCCTGCGTCCTATTCATTACTCATTATTCATTACTCATTACTCATTTAAGCGCAGCGCCGTTACCCCGCGGCGCGGCGCGATCCGCCGCTGGTGGCCGGGGCGTCGTCTTTTTCCGTATCCGGTCGATCCAGCCGGGCACCCATGCGTTCGGCAAGGTCGGCGGGATGGCGCGCCTTATCGACGGCATCTTCGGCACTGACTTTGCCGGCGCGGTAAAGTTCCAGCAGATGGTCATCAAGCAACTGCATACCAAATTTTTTTCCGGTCTGAATGGCCGAGTCAATTCGGAAGGTTTTATTTTCACGGATCATGTTGGCGATAGCGGGAGTAATAACCAGAAATTCATACGCCGCCACGACGCTGTCAGTATCGCAGCGTGGCAACAGAGCCTGGCTGAGAATGGCCAGCAACGTGGTGGACAACTGCACGCGAATCTGTTCCTGCTGGCTGACGGGAAACGCATCGACCACACGGTTAATGGTGCTGGCGGCACCGGACGTGTGCAACGTGGCGAAGACCAAGTGGCCGGTTTCCGCGGCGGTGATGGCGGAACTGATGGTTTCCAAGTCGCGCATTTCACCGACGAGAATCACATCGGGATCCTGACGCAACACGCGCCGCAGGGCCTCGGAAAAGGTTGTCACGTCACTGCCGTGGCCGACTTCACGCTGGGTGACCATGCTTTTTTTATGCTCATGGTAGTATTCCAGCGGGTCTTCAACGGTTTGAATGTGTCGTTCAAAATTTTCATTGACGTAATTAACCATGGTAGCCAGCGAGGTGGTTTTACCGGAACCGGTAGGCCCGGTGACCAGGAATAAGCCGCGCGGGCGGCGGCAAAGTTCCGCACAAATCGGCGGCAGGCCGATTTCATCAAACGTCAAAAGTTTGTAGGGGATTTTCCGCAGCACGATGGAAACATGCCCCTTCTGGCGAAACACCGCGACACGGAAACGGGCTTTGGCCAGGCCATCGGAACTGGAAAAGGCAAATCCAAAGTCGGTGCTGCCGGTTTCCTGTAATTCCTGCTGCCCACGATCGGGTGTGATGGATTTCATCAGAGCCATCGTATCATCCGGCTCCAGGGATTTGGTGGCCAAATCCCGCAGGTGGCCATGCAGGCGTAACACCGGCGGCCGCCCGACATGCAAATGCAAGTCGGAGGCATTTTTCTTAATGGCTGTTTCCAGCAGACGATCAATAAGAATTTGTGACATCGAGCTTTTATCCCTTAAAATCGGCGGTTCCCGGCTCACCGATACCAAACATTGTCAACGCCTCGTTACCAAGTATACCCTTTTTCGGCGTCAAGTTCCTGCACCGATTATTCCGCCACCAAGCCTTCGGTCTGCGTCACACGCGCGATTTCCCTGGGCGTGGTGACGCCGTTAAGTACTTTGATTCGCCCGTCTTCCAGCAGGGTTTTCATCCCGTTGGCGATGGCCACTTTACGGATCGCCGAAGAACTAGACCGTTTGAAGGCCAGTTCCCGAACCTCCGCGTTCATCATCATCATTTCAAATATGCCGATACGCCCGCGGTAGCCGGTATTATTACAGGCGTTACATCCGACGGCTTTATATATTTTTTTACCGGCCATATCTTTATCCGTCATGGCCAACAGTGCCAGAAGTTTCCGATCCGGATCAGGATCAACCTGTTTGCACTGCTCACAGAGCGTGCGAATAAGGCGCTGAGCCATGATGGCCTGAATGGAAGACGCCACCAGGAAGGGTTTCACGCCCATATCAATTAAGCGGGTGATCGCCGAGGGTGCGTCGTTGGTGTGCAACGTGCTGAATACCAAGTGCCCGGTCAGGGCGGCCTGCACGGCCACATCCGCAACTTCACGGTCACGGATTTCACCCACCAGAATAATGTTGGGTGCCTGACGCAGCATGGATCGCAGAATTTTGGCAAATGTTAAGCCGATGGCTTCGCGCACCTGACATTGATTAATACCGGCGAAATTGTATTCCACCGGATCTTCGGCGGTAATGATTTTGCGATCCGGCGTATTAAGCTCCGCCAAAGCGCCGTAAAGTGTGGTTGTTTTTCCCGAACCGGTCGGGCCTGTGACCAGAAATATGCCATTTGGCCGGGCAATAATGCGCTTGAAACGGTTGTAATCGTCTTCTTCAAAGCCCATGCGTTGAATACCGATTTTGACATTATCCGGCCGCAGAATACGCAGCACGATCGATTCGCCATGATAGGCCGGCAGCGTGCTGACACGGAAATCAATATCTGAACCATCGACCCCCATTTTAATGCGGCCATCCTGGGGCAGCCGACGTTCGGCGATGTCCATGCCGGACATGATTTTGATACGGGCGATGACGGAATTCTGCATCTGTTTGCGGAGGTTGTCACGCTGCACGCATACGCCGTCAATACGATAGCGCACGCGGATACGGTCTTTCATCGGTTCAATATGAATATCGCTGGCCCGCGCTTTAACGGCTTCGGAGATGATGGCGGAAACCAGCCGGATAATGGGCGCTTCTTCGCCGTCTTTGGTCTGCTCTTTTAAGGACATATCAATGGATGTTCCGCGATCCATACTGATTTTGCGGATCATCTCATCGATGGATTTCTGCTCTTCGGAAAAAAGCCTTTCAATGTGCTTTTTAATTTTGCTTTTTACCGCCAGGCAGGTTTCCAGCGGTTTATTCAGGCGGAAGCGCAGCGCTTCAAGGGTTTCCAGATCATTGGGATCACCAATGACAATGCGGAGTTTACCCCCCTCTTCACCCAGCGGAAGCACCTGATGGCGTTTAATCAGATCCGCCGGCAGGAGCCGAAAATCGCTGACGGCCATCGTATTTTTATCCAGATCGATATATTCCATATCGTACTGAATAGCCATGGCTTTGGTGACATCTTCCTCCGTCGCGATTTTGGATTCAACCAAAACTTCTTCAATGGGCTTAAAAGATTTGCGGGCTTCTTCCATGGCTTTGGCGGCGGCCGGCGGTTTAATGGAACCCATTTCCACTAAAATTTCCGTCACATCTTTACGTTTGCGAGCCATGCATCACCTGCCAAAAATATAAGACACTGTGTATGGTAGTTTGATTGTCGTTAGAGTCAAGGAATAACGCCGATATTTTTTGCGACTCGGGGCCACCCATGCGCGTCAGCCCATCACAGGCCGCCGCGCAAGACGATTTTTTTTGCCGCCTTCCCGGCGGGTTTTGCCGGCGCAGCGGGTGAACTTGCGGGGGAAGAACCGGCATTGCTTCCAGCGGAACTGTCGGCGGGTTGGGCGTTCTGCTGTGCGGCTTCACGCTGCACCTGTGCCGCGGAAAGGCTGATGCGTTTTTTCTCCAGGTCCACGGCCAGAACTTTTACTTTAATTTTATCGCCGGGCTTAACCACCTGCCCGGTGTGGGTGACGCGGTGCGTAGCGAGTTCTGAAATATGAATCAACCCTTCAACGCCCGGCGAAAGTTCCGCAAAGGCACCGAAATCCATCAAGCGCGTGATCGTGGACTCCGTGACCATGCCCACTGGAAAATCCTCTACCGCACTGGTCCAGGGATCTTTCTGCAATTGCTTAAGGCCCAGTGAGACGCGCTGTTTTTCCTGGTCCACCGCCAAAACCATCACCTGCACACGATCGCCGGGTTTAACAATTTTAGTGGGGTCCGCCACACGGGTATGGCTCATCGCTGAAACATGCAGCAGCCCATCAACTCCACCGATATCCACAAAGGCACCATACGCCTGCACGCTGCTGACCACTCCTTCACGAATCTGACCCGTCGCCAGTTCACTCCACGTTTTTGCCCGATCAAGGACCGCCTGCTGTTCCAGAATTTCCCTGCGGCTTACCACGAGTTTGCGGTCTGAACGATTGACTTCAATAATCTGGCACTTTATTTTCTGTCCCACCAGTTCGTTGAGATCAGAATTGAATCGAATATCCACCTGCCCCGCGGGCATAAAGGCGCGGATATTGTTAATCGTAACTTCCAAGCCGCCTTTATTGGCGGCGGCCACCACGCCTTCCACGACATCACCTTCGTGCAGTTGGTCCCATGAGCCATGGTTGACCGCGCCGCGCCGCGATAACATCACCAACCCCTCACGATTGTCATATCCCGTGAATGTGAATTCATATTCCTGGCCGATAATCGGTTCTTCGTCATGCTCCATGAATTGTTCCAAGGGAACCACGCCCTGGGATTTTCCGCCCAGATCAATAAAGATGCTTCGGTCACGAATGGCGATCACGCGGCCGCGCCGATCCCGGCTGCCGACAGCCGGCGCTTCGGCCGCAGCTTTGGGCCGCCCGCCCCGCATCGGACGCGACGGGTCCAAGTTATCTTCCACAGCGGCAGCAGGTTGGGATACAGATTTAAGCAGTTCTTCCATGGACAAACCGCCCATGGCTTCGGAAACCGCCTGATTAATATCGTCGCCAGGGGTTCCGGAAGATACGGAACCGGAGCTGTTAAATTCGCCTGACATGAGCAACCCTCAAAGGTAAAGAAAATCCATCGGATACATTATTTTATTCTACCATCGGCACAGTCATAGTGATAGCCCCTGCGGGGGCTGGAAGTTAGGATCTGGGAGTTAGGAGTTAGCAGACGGACGGAGAGGAGGATAAGTTTACCCGACAAAGAAATTAGCAGCGCAGCAATTCCAAAGCCTTCTAACTTCTGACTCCTAACTTCTAACTCCTCGTTGTCTCACGCCCATTCCAACTGCGATCCATTCATCGCCTTTTTAATTTTACCTAAAAAGTAAGGCTGTTCTCCCGAGGCCCGCAGATGCGTCATGATGGAGCGGGTATATTTGGGACTCGCCACGATCACGTAGCCAATGCCCATGTTAAAAACATTAAACATTTCATCGAGATCCACCGGTCCGTGCTTTTGCAGATATTGGAAAATCGGCGGCACTGTCCAGGCGTCCCGTTTAATTTTTACCGCCATGCCGTCCGGGAGAACGCGCGGAAGATTTCCCGGCAAGCCACCGCCGGTGATATGGCTCATGGCTTTGACCACATGACTGCGTTTGTATTTGTGAAGCACGCCCAGGACAGATTTTACATAAATTCGCGTGGGCCGCAGAAGTTCCTCGCCCAGCGTGCAGTTGAATTCCGGAACAAATGTATCGGGCGTCAAGCCGAGTTTGTCAAAGCAGATGTGCCGCACCAGAGCATAGCCATTGGAATGTATGCCGCTGCTGGCCAGGCCGATCACACTGTCTCCCAACGCCACGGTGGAACCATCCAGAATATCTTTGCGTTCCACCACACCCACGGCAAATCCCGCCATATCAAATTCACCAGGCGCGTAGACCGCCGGCATTTCAGCGGTTTCTCCACCCAGCAACGCCGCGCCGGATTCCACGCACCCGTCGGAAATTCCTTTGACCATCTGCGTGGTTATCGCGGGATCCAGTTTGTGAACGGCAAGATAATCCAGAAAAAACAGCGGCTCACCGCCCTGCACAATCAGGTCATTGACATTCATCGCCACCAGATCAATGCCGACGGTGTCGTATTTTTTCATTTCCGCGGCAACTTTAATTTTCGTTCCCACACCATCGGTACAGGCAATGAGCACCGGTTCTTTATAATTGCGCGCGAATATTTTTTCATTGAAATCCAGGCGAAAAAGGCCGGCGAATGCCCCCCACTTGCCCAGCACGCGCGGACCATAGGTGCGTGCACAGAGATGCTTGATCTGATCGACCATGGCGTCTCCGGCGTCGATGTCCACACCCGCTTGCTTATACGTCAGCGATTTATTTTTTTCCAGTTTCATGGTGCGAAAGTCTACCTTAAGTTAAATCCGATAGCGAGTGTGACCGGTCTGATTTTCCGCCAAGGAGCCGGTCCGAGTAATGGCTGGATCTGGATGGTGCGGCGGCGGGATAGAGCCTCAAGGTCTTGCGGCAGCGTCAGCGCCGCCGGTTTGACCTTCATCAATATCCTGCGGGTCCAGGGGCCGCGTAACCGTGTAGCGCCCCTCCATCCACTGGTTCAAATCAATGAGTCGGCAGCGCGGACCGCAAAAGGGAAACGCCTCGTTGTTTATATCCGTGGGCGCTTTACATATCGGGCACACGCGTTGCGGAGCGGGATGTTGTAAATCAGTCATTTGCCAAGCGTTCCTCGCGTGCGGTTCATCGCAGATCCGTTATTTTTTCGCTGATTTTGACGCCTTGGGTACCGATGCGGCTTTTTTTTCCACGGCCGGCGCGCTGGGGGTGGCAGCCGGCGTTTTCGATTCAGTTTTTTCACCGGACTGGGAATCGGGCTTGGAATCGGGTTTAGCGTCTGATTTCGCGCCGGCTTTGCCATCAACTTTCGCATCTGCGGCGGTGGTTTCCGGCTTACCGGCTTCCGATTCCTTCTTGGCGGCCTGCTTATATTGATCCGATCGATAATCCGTTTCATAAAAACCGCTGCCGCGGAATATAATTCCCACACCCGCCGAGATCAGCCGCTTGACCGCAAGTTTACCGCACTTCGGGCATTTTTTTATCGGCCGGGCCGTGATGGACTGAAATTCCTCAAACGCATGGCCGCACTTTTCACAGCGATATTCATAAGTTGGCATAGCTTTGTCTCCAAGAATTCCGGGGCAGTTGCCGCGAAACATTTACTTAACAGTTCACCCGCGGCGGCCCAGGCCGTCGCCCGGGCCATTGCTGCGCCGGATAATTCCATTAAAGAAATGTTAATCCTTTGTGCTGACTTTTACTTTCGCAGGTCGCAGAATTTTGTCGCCCATCATGTAACCGCGCTGGAAACTCTGAACGATGGTCATAGGTTCCACTTCGGCGTTGACTTCCCGCGCGATGGCCTCATGTAAATTTGGATCAAAAGTCTGCCCGGTGGGATCGAAACTTTCAATGCCGCGCCGCTGGAGCACTTTTTTTAATTCGTCGTAGGTGATCCGAACGCCCTGCAGCAATGTGGCCGCATCGGTTTTAGCCGGATCAACTGCTAACGCCGTTTCAAAATGATCCAGCACGTCAAGCATATCTTTGGCAAAGGCTCCTTCCGCATTGCGGCGGGTTTCGAGAATTTCGCCGCTGCTGCGCCTTCGCAGATTTTCAAAATCCGCCTGCCAGCGCAAAAGCCGTTCGCGTAAATCGTTGGCTTCGGCAATTGCGGCGGTCAGAGCGTCGTTCTGTCGCGATTCTTCGTCGGATGCGAACTGCTGCTCTGGATTGGCCGACGACGATTCATCAGTCGGGTCTGATTCGGGATGTTGACGTTTATGAGTCATGCGTTCACCTCTGAATTATATACGTGCCGATATTCATCAGGAATTATTTTTTGTCGGTTGGAGCCTCGTTGGGTTCCTGCGTCCCCACCAGATACTCTTTTAGTTTTTCAAAAAAGCTTGTCTGCGCCGGCAGGACGCCGCGTTCCTCGGTGGCGGCAAACTCGCGCAGCAACTGCTCCTGCTTTTTATTTAATTTTCGCGGTACTTCCACGGTAATCGCCGCAATGAGATCGCCGGTGCGACCGCCGCGCAAATCCGGCAGGCCCAGCCCCTTGACCTTCAGCACCTGCCCGGGCTGCGTGCCCGGTGCCACATGCAGCGATGATTTTCCGAAAAGCGTGGGAATTTCCACATCCGCCCCCAGGGCCGCCTGCGCCATGCTGATGGGCACTTCCATCAGCAGGTGATCCTCCTGACGCTGAAAAAATGGATGTTGCTTGACCTTCACATACACGTGCAGATCACCGCGATTATTTCCGCCCTCCCCGGGTTCACCTTCACCCCGCACGCGCACGGCCTGCCCATCATGGATGCCGGCGGGAATTTTTACCACGATTTTCCGATTCAGCGGAGATCGCCCACTGCCGTCACAATCCGGGCAGGGCTTATCCACCGTGGAACCTTGCCCCATACACGCCGGACAGGTGCCCACCATCTGAAACATTCCGCCAAATCCACGCTGCACCACTTGCCCGCGCCCTCCGCAGGTGGAACAGATTTTACGCTTCGTCCCCACCTTGGCACCAGTGCCCTCACACGTTTTGCACAAATCCTGCCGGGTGAATTCAACCTCACGTTCACACCCGCGGGCGACATCCTGAAGCGTGATTTCCGTCAACGTTTCAAGATCATAGCCGCGATTGGGCCGCCGGGCCTGCGACGCCCTTCCGCCGCCCACGCCGCCGAATATATCATTGAACATGGAGAAAATATCGTCATACTGCATGTTCTGATAATCATGCACCGCCGAGCCGCGCAGACCATCATGGCCGTACTGGTCATAACGTGAGCGCTTTTCAGAATCGGATAGTACTTCGTAGGCTTCAGAACATTCTTTGAAGCGGATTTCCGCTTCTTTATCGCCCGGATTTTTATCCGGATGAAATTTCAACGCGGCCTTGCGGTAGGCCTTCTTGACCTCCTCGACCGAAGCTGTGCGCTGCACTTCCAGAATTTCATAGTAATCACGTTTTGTGGCCATTGTATGGACTTCGCTCCGGGCTTTACAAATTGAAGCCCAAAGACCATGGCGATCTCTGGGCTCCAATTTTATTATGCTATGCGATTATACCGCTTCCGCCGCGGCTGACCACGCACAGGAAGGCTTATCGCACAGATCCGGCGATGCTTTCCTTTTCGTCCTTAACCTCCGTGACCAGTACATCGGTGGTCAGCAAAAGCCCGGCGACGGATGCCGCATTTTGCAAGGCTGTGCGTGCTACCTTGGCGGGGTCAACAATGCCGAGTTTGAACATGTCACCATATTCACCCGAAGCGGCGTTGTAACCGTAGGCACCTTCTTTTTCAAGAATGCCGTCCACGACCACGGTGCCGTCTTCGCCGGCATTCTCGCAAATCTGAATCGTCGGCGCACGTAACGCCGACAGGACAATATCAAAGCCGACTTTTTCATCACCGCGTGCTTTGGACTTCGCGGCTTCCACGGCTGACATAGCCCGCAGAAACGCCACACCGCCACCGGCCACGATGCCTTCCTCGGCTGCGGCCCGTGTGGCATGAAGGGCATCTTCCACGCGGAATTTAGCCTCCTTCATGGCCGTTTCCGTAGCACCGCCGACACGCAATACCGCCACGCCACCGGTGAGTTTCGCCAGGCGTTCCTGGAGTTTTTCACGGTCATAGTCGCTGGTGGTTTTCTCAATCTGCAGTCGAATTTGCGATACCCGTGATTCAATATCTTTTTTCTTGCCGGCACCTTCGATAATCGTCGTGTTGTCTTTATCAATCACGACGCGTTTAGCGCGGCCCAGATCAGATAATTCCAGAGAATCGAGTTTGGCACCCAAATCTTCACTGATAAATTTGCCGCCGGTCACAACCGCCAGATCACCCATAATGGCCTTGCGGCGGTCACCGAAGCCCGGTGCCTTGACCGCACAAACCTGCAGGATGCTTCGCAGACGGTTGACCACCAGCGTGGCCAGGGCCTCAGCTTCCACATCTTCGGCGATAATCAGCAGTGGCTTGGCCGCGGTGACAATTTTGTTTAACAGCGGAAGAATTTCGCTGATGGTGCTGATTTTCTTTTCAAACAGCACAATGTATGCATCTTCCAGAACACACTCCAGCGTGCCGGGATTGGTCATGAAATAGGGAGATAAATAGCCTTTATCAAAGGCCATGCCTTCCACCACATCCATGGTGGTTTCTGTGCTTTTGCCTTCTTCAATGGTTACCACGCCATCTTTCCCCACGCGATCCAGAGCATCGGCTATCAGGTTGCCGATCACCACATCTGAATTGGCTGAGATGGTCGCAACCTTGCGCAGATCATCCTTGCCGCTAACCTTGCGAGCGGAGGCCTTAATGGCTTCTGTCGCGGCTTCCACGGCTTTATCAATCCCGCGCTTGACGACCACAGGATTCATGCCCGTGGTAACATGCCGCAGGCCAGATGAGTAAATGGCTTCCGCCAGCACGGTGGCGGTTGTGGTGCCGTCACCGGCAATATCGTTGGTCTTACTGGCCACTTCGTTGACCAGCTTGGCACCCATATTTTCAAAAGGTTCCGGAAGTTCAACTTCCTTGGCCACCGTAACGCCGTCACGCGTCACCTGGGGCGAGCCCCAACTTTTGGAAATGACCACATTACGGCCGGAAGGCCCGAGCGTGACTTTTACGGCACGGGCGAGTTTGGAAAGGCCTTCTTGAACTTTCTGACGCGCCGTCTGATCGAACATTAATTGTTTAGCTGCCATGGTTATGCACCTCTAGTAAATTTTACTTCTGTATATTCAACGCCTGCATCCGCCGAGCTTAGGTTGGTTGCCCGACCTGACGCACACCGGTTACATTATTTCTCAACAACGCCCAACAGGTCGCTTTCACGGACAATCACGAAGGCCTCGTCATTAATTTTGATTTCCGTGCCGGCGTACTTGCCGTAGTAAACTTCGTCGCCAACATTCACACACATCTTGGCACGCGCTCCGCTATCCAGCATTCGCCCCGGTCCGGTGTGAAGCACCTTGCCGCGTGTGGGCTTTTCTTTAGCCGTCTCGGGCAAAACAATGCCGGTAGCTGTTTTGGTTTCCGCTTCCGCAGGTTTAATGACAAGCCGATCATCCAAGGGACTAAGCTTCATGTTTGTTTTCTCCTGTTCGTTGGTTATTTATCTTTGGCGGCTTAACGCCGCATTATTCCAGACCTTACCGCATCCGGGCCACACACCCGGATTACATCATGTCCATTCCACCCATGCCACCCATCCCGCCCATGCCTCCCATACCGCCCATTCCACCCATGCCTCCCATTCCACCCATACCGCCGCCGCCCATGCCACCCGAAGGGCCGCCGGCATCTTTAGCCTTGGGCTTTTCAACGATAATGGCATCAGTAGTCAGCAGCAGGGACGCCACACTGGCCGCGTTCTGCAGCGCACTACGTTCAACTTTGGTCGGCGTGATAATGCCGGCTTTGATCATGTCCGGTTCATAATCCAGCGTTAATGCGTTAAAGCCGAAGTTACCCTTACCGGCCAACACCTTTTTGACCACCACCGCGCCATCCTCGCCGGAATTATGCGAAATGCAGCGCGTTGGCTCCTGCAACGCCCGGCGGACAATTGCCACGCCGGTCGCTTCATCATCACTGTTGGTCTTAATGCCATCCAACACGGAAAGGCTGCGAATCAAAGCGGTTCCGCCACCCGGCAACACGCCTTCTTCAACCGCCGCCCGTGTGGCATGAAGCGCATCTTCCACGCGTGCCTTCTTTTCCTTCATTTCAGATTCAGTCGCGGCACCCACGTTAATTTGCGCCACACCCCCGGCCAGCTTGGCCAGACGTTCCTGGAGTTTTTCACGGTCATAATCGGAGGTGGTGGTACTGATTTCGCGGCGAATTTGCTCAATGCGACCCTTGATCGCTTCGGTCTTGCCCACGCCTTCAATGATGGTGGTATTGTCGTTATCAATTTCCACCTTACGAGCCTGCCCGAGGTCCTGCACGGTCACTTTATCAAGTTCTATGCCCAGATCCTTCATAATGCACCGGCCGCCGGTAAGTACCGCGATGTCTTCCAGCATAGCCTTGCGGCGATCTCCGTAACCCGGAGCTTTAACCGCGGCGACATTCAAAATGCCTCGCAATTTGTTGACCACCAGCGTGGCCAGGGCTTCGCTTTCGATGTCTTCGGCGATAATCAGCAATGGGCGTTTGGCCGCCTGAATTTTTTCAAGAATGGGAACCAGCTTGGTGGCGCTGGAAATTTTGTCTTCAAAAATCAGAATGTAGGGCTTTTCAAGCACGACCGTCATGTCATCCTGATTGGTGATAAAGTTCGGGGAAATATAACCGCGATCAAACTGCATGCCTTCCACGACATCCACGTAGGTTTCCAGCGATTTCCCCTCTTCAACGGTTATGACGCCGTCTTTACCCACGCGCTGAAACGCATCGGCCATAATGTTGCCGATTTCTTTATCATTGTTCGCGCTGACGGCGGCTACATCCGCGATTTCATTTTTATCCGCAACATTCAGGGGCTTGGAAAGTTTTTTGAGGTTTTCAATGACTGCTTCAACCGCTTTGTTAATGCCGCGCGCCAGAGCCATGGCATCGGCACCGGCGGCCAAGTTACGGTACCCCTCCTTAAAGATTGCTTCAGCCAGCACCGTGGCAGTGGTGGTGCCGTCACCGGCGATGTCACTGGTTTTGGTGGCGGCTTCTTTTACCAGTTGGGCACCGACATTTTCAAATTTATTGCCCAGCTCAATTTCTTCCGCTACCGACACGCCGTCTTTCGTTACAGTCGGCGCGCCCCACCCCTTATCCAGCACTGCGTTACGGCCCCGCGGCCCCAGCGTGCTTTTAACGGCCGAAGCCAGTTTGGTTACGCCCTCAAGTAAACTTTTACGCGCTGATTCATCAAACGAGATCTGCTTAACTGCCATGAAAGACTCCTTCGAAAAATATCGCGGAATGCTACCGCTACCACGTATGGGGCACTGCGCCGATATCCGACTGCAGTTGCCGCTAATCAATACCGACCCGCACTGCGGGCGACAACCAACCGACTATGCAACTTCTATGCCAGCACCGCATCTGGGTGGATGATAAAGACATAAACCCATTTATTACAACAACTTAGCTATTTTCATTCGTTGAATAGCTTAGGACATTTCCACCACTTTTCTGCCGCGCTGGCAGGGGCAGCACAAGCGTTTCAATCATCGAGTTGTCAAAAAGGCAGAATACTGATCAGCTCGAGAACCCGGGACGTAGGCTCTGGAATCTGGAACCTGGAACCTGGAACCTGGAAGTTTGCATCTCGCACCCCGCATCTCGCATTCAGCCGCGCCCGCGATTCCAATGCGTTCCACCTATTATTCATTTCTTCATTCCTTTTTAACCTGTCCCCTGTAACCCGTAACCTGGTAGCCACACCTTACCCTTCACGGGTATGATGCCGCTTCGCCGAAAAAAGGTGCCTTGACCCGACGGAGACAAGTTATGCCCATGCAGAACATTTCAACGCCGTTGCCGCACGCTCAACCCATGGAGCCTACGGATCCCAATTCGCTTTTTGCCATGGCTGTAGAGTCGGTTAACAATGCTTGCGGAGTTATTCAAGCCCCTGATTTTGTCAAAGCCATCGTATCGCAACCGAAAAATGAATTGATGGTTCATTTCCCGGTGATGATGGACGACGGGCATTATCGACTGTTCAAGGGCTATCGCATCCAGCATAACAACATCCTGGGGCCGTATAAGGGCGGCATACGTTACCATCCGGATGTGAGCCTGGATGATGTCAAGGCTTTGTCGGTCTGGATGACCATGAAATGTGCGGTCATGCGGCTGCCTTTCGGCGGGGCCAAGGGGGGAATTAAAGTGGATCCTCGACAACTTTCGCCAACAGAGCTCATGCGCATGACCCGTCGGTTTACGTCCGCGCTGGGTGGGAACATCGGCCCGGAAATTGATATCCCCGCTCCTGATGTCGGAACCAATGCCCAGATTATGGACTGGATGATGGATACGTATCTCAACACCCATCAGGAAGGCCGACAGCAGGGGATGCTCAATGTGGTAACCGGGAAATCCGTGGGCTGCGGCGGCAGTGAAGGGCGTGAAAAGGCCACCGGGCAGGGACTATGTTATGTGCTTCTGGAACTGCTGCCGGAATTTCGTCTGAAACCCGCGGGATTGCGGCTGGGCATTTTGGGCTTTGGCAATGTGGGCAGCCACACCGCGCAAGCACTTGCTGCACATGGTGCCAAACTGATTTCGGTGATGGATCATACCTGTGCTTTGCGCAACATCCATGGCCTGCCGATACCGGAATTGCGGCGGCATGTGCAGCAGACCGGAGCCTTGGCGGGCTTCACCGCTTCAGGCGTGGAGGTTATTGATCGTGAATCATTTTATCGCACGGAAGTGGACGTGTTTATCCCTGCGGCGCTGGAACGTATGATTGATGAAGCGGAAGCAAAGTGGATCAACGCCCGCCTGATTGCCGAAGGCGGCAATGGGCCGGTAACGCCCGCGGGGGCGCAGGTTTTGCGGCAGCGCGACATTGCGATCCTGCCGGCGATACTGTGCAATGCCGGCGGGGTAACCGTGAGTTATCTGGAATGGGTGCAGAACAAGGCGGGGGTACATTGGGAACTTAGCCGCGTGGACCGTGAACTGCAACAAACCATTGTCCTGGCGGCACGGCGGGTGCGCTTGGCCGCGCATCAATATGATACAGACCTTTCCACGGCGGCCTTTTGTGTGGCGGTGGAACATGTGACACGCGCCTATAAGCAGCGGGGTATTTTTCCGTGAGCCAGCTTCCATTTTCATCAACCTCCACGCGTCCTTGGGCGATGTATTGGCGAGCACCGCTGCTGCCTTGGTATATCGCCCATTGGCTGGCGTCGTTTATGACAGCCTTAACTTCCAATGCGGTTTTTTTCTTTGCCGCTTATGAACTGCATCAACCGGCTGAGGTGCAACTCGGTATGGTTGCCGCCGGTGGGTTGGTTTACACGATCGGGGCATTTTACGGCGGCCGCTTGGTGGATCGGTTGGGGCAACGCCGCTTGGGAAGTTATATGGCGTTGATATGTATTCCCGTGTGCGCGTTTGGAGCATGGGCGGTGATGCAGCGCAGCCTGGCGGGCGTGTTTATTTTTCTGCTGATGATCAATTTTTTCTCCGCTCCGCTGTGGCCGGCTATTGAATCCGCGCTGACGTGCGTATCCGGCAAATTGCGTTTAACCAAACGTATTACCATCTATAATCTTAACTGGTCCACCACGGGTTTTATCGCAGGCGGCATTGTGGGTTCGGTGGCCCTCTGGCTCTCCTGGGCCGGGGTTTTTATTGTCGCGGCGATCCTCAGCCTGGTGGTCTGGATTATTATTGCGATGCTTTCGGTTCCTCAATCGCAAATCCATGCCGGCCATGTTGAAGATTCCCCGGAGGAACTGGCCCGCAGCCAGGCGATTCTCGCTTCGCCAAAATCTAAAACATTGCTGCACATGGCCTGGCTTTCCAACATGCTTTCTTATGTGGCGGTCAATACGGTTGTGGCTGTTTTGCCCACCATTACCATCGCACTGGGAATAAAATCCTATGCCTTGGCCACGGCCTTGGCGTCGGTGTGGGCCTTGACCCGCATCGGCGGCTTTTTACTTACCAGTTTCTGGACGGGCTGGCATTATCGGGTTCATTGGATGATGATTTCATTTGCGGGCCTGCTGCTGGGAACCGTTGCGCTGCTGTTAAGTCAATCGGTACTCGTGCTGGTAGTATCCCAGGCGATTTTTGGCGTTGCGGTTGCCATGCTTTATTCCGGATCGCTTTATTATGCCATGCACCTTAGCCATGGATCCGGGGCCAACGCGGGGATTCATGAAGGGCTGATCGGTATCGGCACGGTGCTGGGGCCGGGCGTGGCGGCCATCTCCGGATCACCGGATTCGGTCACACCCAAGGCCATTGCCATGTTTGTTATTTTGACCATCGGTGGCGGCGTGATGGCTGTGATGGCACGCCGGGCAAAAGGTTTAGGAGCCGCGGCGGGTGGCGTGGATATTAAGCAGGATGCAAGCACATCAACATGAAGCAACAATTCTCATCACCTGCCAAGCGACTGGCAATTCTAATTTCCGGTTCCGGCACCACGCTGGAAAACCTGGCCGATTATATTGCCCAGGGAAAATTATCCGCTGACATTGCCTGCGTGATTTCCAGTCGGCCTGATGTCTACGGCCTGGTCCGGGCGCGAAAGCTGGGTTTGCCGCATGAGGTTATTGCGCGCCGCAGCTTCACTGATACTGCCGCATTTTCCGATGCGGTCTTCACAGCGATTGGCAAACACCAGGTTGATTTAGTCATCATGGCCGGATTTTTATCGCTGCTGCGCATTCCGCCGACCTTTGAAAACCGCGTCCTGAATATCCACCCCGCCCTGTTGCCGAAATATGGCGGTCGCGGCATGCACGGCCTGAAGGTGCACCAGGCGGTAATTGACGCCGGCGAAACCACCTCCGGCTGCACCGTGCATTACGCCGATAATCAATACGACCACGGCCCAATTCTCCTCCAACGCACCTGCCCCGTCCTGCCCGGCGACACCTCGGAACTGCTGGCCCAACGCGTGTTTGAACAAGAATGCATTGCCTACCCCGAAGCCATCACCCGCTGCCTGGCCCGCCAGTGATAGCGCGTAGCGGTTGGAGGCAACAATCCACAGATTTTCGGGATTCCCCG